>JBAPYE010000178.1:0-1790 GCA_049284575.1 Desulfobacterales bacterium | reverse complement strand
GACCATCCAGCGCCTGCGGGATCTTCTGGGCCAACAGGATTCCGGCCAGACGGCCGTGGTGGAAAACTTCAAGGAGCTGGTCAGCCGCCAGAACGAGCAGTTTCAAAAGCTGATGGACAGTTTCGGCAGTTACGTCAAGGAAGCTTCAGGCAGCGAGAGCGGCGGCAAAAAACCCGCAAAGAGATAACCGGGCCTTCAGCCGACGGCGGCGGGCAACGGGAAAACACCAAAGCGCCAGGTTTCGCGGCATGTGTCGCGCGACCCTGGCGCTTTGGCGTTTGTGGAGTCGAAACGGCGGCCGGTCTATCTTTTGGGCGCCTTTGGGGGGCTCACGATCGCCTCGCCATCGAGCACGACGGTGCCCTCCTGGTTGCTGCAGGTGGTCTTGAGGGTCACCCGGTTTTTCTCCGGGGTGATCGCCGCCACCTCCACCCGGGCGGTAATCGTGTCGCCCACATAGACCGGTGCCAGAAATTTAAGCTGCTGACCGATATAAATCGTGCCTGTTCCGGGAAGCCGGGTGCCGATCACCGCGGAAATGAACCCGGCGGAGAGCATGCCGTGGGCGATCCGCTTTTTGAAAAAGGTCCCCGCGGCATAGACGGCATCGATATGCGCCGGGTTGAAATCACCGGTGACGCCGGCATACAGGTAGATGTCGCTTTCGGAAACGGTCTTGGAGAATTCGGCGGCATCCCCGACCTTCAGCTTGTCAATGGTGGTCCCGATCATCTGCACCTCCTTTCACCGGCGGCATCCTTGCAATTGGCGGCTAGAACCAGAGCCGATGGCTCCAAATATCCTCCTCGAGGCTCTTCTTGTCCTCCTGCAGACTCAGGTAGAGCGAGGCGTTGCGGATGGCGAGGCCCCCCTGATGGGCAATCGCCTGAACCAAGGTCACCATGTCTTCAGGGTAGTCGCGCTTCACCCCGCTGTAGAGCCGCATCACGCCGATGACCTCGTCACGCGCCTTTAGTGGCACGACCAGCAGGGAGCGGATCCCCTCTTTGAGATCCTCCTTGCGGTACTGGATGCGGTCGTCGGTCTCCACATCGGTGATCACCACGGTTTCACCTTTCAGGGCCGCAACGGCGCTCTTGGTGGCCGAAACCGG
Organism: Desulfobacterales bacterium; assembly: GCA_049284575.1. GTDB lineage: Bacteria > Desulfobacterota > Desulfobacteria > Desulfobacterales > JAABRJ01 > JAABRJ01. The sequence continues at coordinate 676 of JBAPYE010000178.1, read as the reverse complement.
CCCCTTGTTGAGAAATTCGTCGCTCAGGCCGTAGCTCGCCACCAGCTTGAGGGTCCCGGAGGCCTTGTCCAGCAGCCGGATGGCGATCCCCTTCATCCCCAGCTCTTGACCGATCCTGGCCGTCAAGAGATGCAAGATTTCCTTGATATCCAGGCTGGAATTGACGGCGGCGGCCAAATCCAGGAACAGCAGCGTATTGGCCCTGATGCGTTCAAATAGGCGAGCGGTCTGGATGGCGATCCCCCCCTGATCGGCGAGGGCCGCCAGAAAATCGATCTCGTCCGGGGAAAAATCCCGCGGCACCGCCGAGTAGAGAGAGAGCACGCCGATAATACTGCCCCGCACCCGCACCGGCACGGTCAGAATCGAGGCGATGCCCTCCTTTTTTTTGGCCTCGTGGTTTTCCAGGCGCGGATCGGTGGTGGCGTCGCGGAAGACAAAATGCCCCTCCTTGCCCAACCCCTGGATCAGTTTGCGGGCGCTCATGGGGTTGGCGTGCAGGTAGGTGTCCGACAGGCCATGCTGGGCCACCGGCACAAACAGATCTTCGTCTTTTTCAGTCAGAAAGAGACAGGCCGCTTTGCCGTCCATGGTCTCGACGGCGTTTTTTACGATCATGTCCAGCAACTCCTCTTTTTTCAGGGAGGACCCGAAAGCGTGGCTGACATTGCAAAAG
>JBAPYE010000177.1:0-1882 GCA_049284575.1 Desulfobacterales bacterium | reverse complement strand
CGAGCTGATCGAAAAGCTTCGCAAGATTTACGCCGATCAGGGGCTGGAGGTATCGGACGAGGTGATCGCCGAGGGCGTGAAGGCCATGCGGGAGGAGCGCTTTGCCTACCGGCCGCCGCCCGGGGGGTTGAATACGACACTGGCACGGCTGTATGTGAACCGGGGCCGGTGGGCCAAGCGGGCGATGTGGCTCCTCATTGCCGTTATGGCCGTTTGGGCCGGCTACCGGTATCTGTACGTCATGCCGGCCGAGCGCGGCCGAAGCCGATTGGCCAGAGAGCTTAAAACCCAGGTGTCGGACCAGAAGGAGCGCATCGCCAGCCTGAAGGAGCGGACTAACGCCGCGACCGGTGAATTGGACAAGGCTTTGCAGTCGGTGCCGGCCGAGGTGTTGCCTCCAGCGCGCCGGCTCTCGGAGGGGGCCCGCCAATCGCTGGCCTCGGCCGCCCGGCAGCTGGGGGCCGCCGAGAAACTCGGACCGGCTGCCGGCATCGACCCGAACAACATGGAAACCTACGCAACGAAGATCCAGCAGCGTCTGATCGAGCAAAAGGGCATCGTCGACCGTGCCCAGAACGACCTGGAAAACGCCCAGGCCGCCATAGGATCGATCCGGTCGCTGGGAGCCGAATTAAGCGATCTCGATTCGCTGCGCGCCGAGGCCCTGAAGGCGGCGCGCGAGAAAGGGGTGGCGGAAAAAATCGATGCGCTTTACAACAACGCGCTGTCAGCCGTCAAGTCCGGCGACCTCGAGACGGCCAAAACCGCCCGGCAGGCATTGCAGTACACGCGCGACATGCTGGGACAGGAGTACACCCTTCAAATCGTCTCGCGCCCGGGAACGCCCAGCGGGGCCTGGCGGTATCCGGCCGGCAGCAACACGGTACGCAACTACTACTTGATCGTGGAGGCCGTGTCACCGAGCGGTCAGCGCCTCAAGCTTCCCATCACCTCCGAGGAGGATGGCAAGGTGCGCTCGCTGAGCGAGTGGGGACTGCGGGTCGAGCCGCGGGTGTACGAGCAGGTCAGGCAGGACAAGCAGCAGGACGGGATCGTGAACCACAAGGTTGTGGGGGTAAAGAAACGCGGATACCTCACGCCGGATTACATGGTTGCCACCACGGGTGACACCATTACCGAATGGTAGGAGAGACAATGCCATGACGAACGGAACAGACCAGCTGGCAATCATCAACCAGCACATGGCAAAGGCCCGCAGCGGCCTCGATGCCATTCACCAGAGAATGGAGAGCGCGAACCGGCAAGTGGTCCGAATAAGGAACCAGTTGACCGAAGAATACCGGCAGCTGGCGCGGTTTCGGCTGGACGAGCTGGCGGCCAACCGGGTGACCGTTCAGTTGGATGAGACCGACCGGGCGGTGCTGAAGTTGTTGGAGCGCCGTTCACGGGAGCTGCGCGAATTGGACAGCGCCATCGAACAGTCCACCGCACGGCAGGATCAGTTGACCGCGCAGCGGGAGCAGGCGGTCCGCAAGCGCGACGATCTGGTGAAGCGGATCGATGAAAGCGCGGCTGAGATCAAGTTGCAGCTCAGCCGCCAGGAGGCGTATCAGGCGCAGGAAAAACGGGTTGCAGAGACCGCCGCCCGGGCCGAGCGGGCCGAAAGTAAAGCTGCCCGGGCCGAGGCCGATCAGGACGAGAAAGGCAAGCCGTACCGCGAGGACCCGCTGTTCATGTACCTTTGGAAACGCCGCTTCCTGACGCCGGATTACACCGGCGGTTGGTTGACCCGCGGCCTGGACGGCTGGGTGGCAAAGATGATCAAGTTTTCGGATGCCCGCAGCAATTACTTCATGCTGACGGAACTGCCGGTGCGGCTGCGCGAGCACGCCGAGGGGCAGAAGGCGGTTGCCGCCGAGGA
>JBAPYE010000176.1:0-10913 GCA_049284575.1 Desulfobacterales bacterium | reverse complement strand
GGGTTGATTTTGTGGGGCATGGCCGAGGAGCCGATCTCGCCGCTGCGGATCTTCTGCTGGAAATAGTTCAGCGAGATGTAGGTCCAGATATCGCGGTCGAGGTCGATTAGGATGGTGTTGATGCGCTTGAGGTTGTCGCACAGGGCCGCAAGATTATCATAGGGTTCGATCTGGGTTGTGACCGGGCTGCGCTGGAGGCCGAGGCCGCCTTCCACCAGGCGGTCGGCAAAGGCCAGCCAGTCGATTCCGGGGTAGGCCACGTGATGGGCGTTGAAGTTCCCGGTGGCCCCGCCGAACTTGGCGGAAAACGGGATGGTCTTCAAGAGCGCCTTCTGCCGGCGCAGCCGGTCGACGAAAACGTAGAGCTCCTTGCCGAGGCTGGTGGGGGATGCCGGCTGTCCGTGGGTGCGGGCGAGCATGGCCACCGGCTTCCATTCTTCGGCCTTGCGGGCCAGGGCGGTGATGACCTCCGCCAAAGCCGGCTCCAAAACCGCCTGCCAGGCGGCTTTGACGGCATAGGGCACCGCCGTGTTGTTGATGTCCTGGGAGGTCAACCCGAAATGGATAAACTCCTTGAAGGCTGAAAGCCCCAGGGCGTCGAACTTTTCCTTGAGGAAATACTCGACCGCCTTGACATCGTGGTTGGTGGTCGCTTCGATGGCTTTGACCCGGGCGGCATCGGCGTCGCTGAAATCCCTGTATACGGCTCGCAGCGCGCCCCGGCGGTCGGCATCCAAAGCCTGCAGCTGGGGCAGCGGCAGTTCGCACAGGGCGATGAAATACTCCACCTCCACCAGCACCCGGTAGCGGATCAGGGCGCCTTCGGAAAAATAGTCGCTGAGGCTCGCGGTCGTGCGCCGATATCGGCCGTCCACCGGGGAAACCGCCTTGAGTGCGAAATCGTCCATGCCCTCTCTTTCATCCTGTTTTGCGAGGTTCAAAAAGATCGCCGCTGCTGTGCCGGTATATAGAACCCCCGGTGGGGTTGTCAACCGCCCGGGCCCCTCCGCAGCTCCCCGGCACGATCAGCGCTGTGCAATCCGGGTGCTGCTGCTGACGGCCGCCTTTCTCCTGGTGCTAGGCGGCGGGTGTGACGGATCGCTGGTCCGGCACGATCTGGATACGATCCGCCAGCGCGGCGCCCTGCGGGTGCTGACCCGCAACGCGGCCACCTGCTATTACCGGGGGGCGCACGGCTACGAGGGCTTCGAGTACGATCTGGCCAAAGCCTTTGCCCGCCACCTGGGGGTGCGCCTTGAACCGGTGGTGGTGGATACCCTGGGAGAGATGGTGACCCGTCTGATTCGGGGGGACGCCGACCTGATCGCATCGGACCTGGTGGTCACCGAGGCCCTGAAAAAACGCGTCGTCTTCAGCCCCGCGTATCGCAAGGTTCGCCAGCAGGTCGTCGGTCGCCGGGGCGGGCCCGCCATTTCAGCGGTTGCCGATCTTGACGGGCGCCCCATCTGGGTCAAGGCCGGCTCCGCCCAGGAGAGTCTTCTTCAAACCCTTCAACGGGAGCGGCCCGACATCGACGTGATGACGGTTTCCGGCTACGAAACCGAGGAGCTGCTGGAGATGGTGTGGCAAAAGGTCATCCCGTTGACGGTTGCCGAGTCCAATGTCGTGGCCCTGAACCGGCGTTACTACCCGGAACTCCTGGTCCACTTCGACCTTCAGGCCGACCGCGAGGTCGCCTGGGCCCTGGCGCCGGGAAACCTGCAGCTCCGCAAGGCGGTTGACCGCTGGTTTGCGCGCCCGGAAACCCGGGCGCTGCTGAACCGGCTGAACCAGCATTACTACAGCCACCTGGAAAGCTTCGATTACGTCGATTTGGTCAAGTTCCGCAGCCGAATCCAGGCCCGCTTGCCCCAGTACAGCCCCTTTTTCAAGGCCGCGGCCGAAGAAAACGGTTTCAGCTGGCAGCTTCTGGCGGCCCAGGCCTACCAGGAGTCCCACTGGGACCCCAAGGCCAAGAGCTTTTCCGGCGTGCGCGGCATGATGATGCTGACCCTTGAAACCGCCAGCGATCTGGGGGTCTCCAACCGGCTGGATGCCCGGCAGTCGATTGCAGCCGGGGCGCGCTACCTGGCCGGGTTGCACCGCCGCATCGACCCCGCGGTAAGGGAGCCGGACCGGACCTACATGGCACTGGCGGCCTACAACGTCGGCTTCGGCCACCTTCAGGATGCCCGCCTGCTGGCCGGCCGCCTGGGCAAGGCGGCCAACACCTGGCCCGCGATCCGCGACACCCTGCCGCTGCTGCGCCACCGCAAACACTACCGCGACCTGCCCCATGGTTTTGCCCGGGGCGACGAACCGGTGCGCTACGTAGACCAGATTCGGACTTACCACAAAATTCTGGTGCAGCAGATGGAGCGCTTCGCTGCCCGTTAGTCTGCCCGGGCCTTCAGATGAGGGCCCCGGCAAAAAGTAATGCCACATCTTGCTCGCCATTTTGTGGGATTATTCATCACCGCGACCCTGATCGCAACCTTCCATGGCAAAACGATGTGATCTTCCAGACGCGCCCCGAACCGCCGCGCGAACCACCGCCGTCGGAATGATCGGCGGGCTGGCGGCCCTTTACGGTCTCTGGTGGTTGGCGGCCCTGGCGATTCAGACGCTCGGCGCGCCCCTGCACGCCCTTGGGCCGCATTTCGGCCCGGCCGCGGCGGTCCTGGCAACGGTTTGGATCGCGTCCCAGGTGACGGCGGCCTTTATCGTGCATCTAACCCCCCGGTTGCACAATCGTCCCCGTCAGCGGATCGCCCTGATGGTCGCGAGCGTGGGGGTGGCCCTGCTGTTCTGGCTCTCCCAGCGCTTTGGCGGCGGCATCCACCCGCTGCTGGCGCCGCTGGGCACCGCCAACCTGGTGGTCTTCGCCTGCCTTGTCGGCACGTGGCTGCCGGATGGGCTGCGACGCCCGGCGGAGTTGGTGCCGGTGGGCGTCCTGATGGCCCTGGTGGACGCCGCCAGCGTGCTGGCCGGACCGACCCGGCGGATTGCGGAAAGCATTGAAACATACTATAAGGGTGGCATGGCCGGCCCCCTGCCGGCCGGCGATGTTCTGCTGGTCAAGGCCGCCTTTTGGGGAAGCGACGGCCTGCTGCCGATTTTCGGTGTTTCCGATTGGATCATGGTGGCCTTCCTGACGGCCGCGGCGGTGAAGTTCGATTTGAACGACAACCTGGCCCCAACGCCGCTTGGCGCAATGACCCGGCGGGGCCGGATGGGGCTTTTTTTCCCCGTTGCGGCGGCGGGTCTGACTTTGGCCGTGTGGCTGGCCCAGTTCAGCGGGCGGGCGGTGCCGGCCCTGCCCCTGGTGGCCATGGCGCATCTGGGCTGGTGCCTGCTGCGTTATCCGCACACCCGCCGCCTGAGCGCCGGCGACCGTCGCCTCCTGGTGGGGATGCTGGCTCTGACGGCCATCGCCTGGGCGGCTTGGAGGGCTTAAAAGCGCCGGGCCTCCGGGAGACGCCAAGAGGGCCCTGCCGGGGGGGCAGCCGTTTGGCAGGGCGCATTCTGATGAACTCGAAGGAGAAGCGGATGAACCAGACTGTTTTGATCACCGGGGCTTCTTCCGGTTTTGGCAAAAGCAGCGCCCGTCTTTTTGCCCGTGAGGGCTGGCGCCTGGTATTGGCCGCCCGGCGCAGCGCGCGGCTCGAATCCCTGCGGGCCGATCTGGGCGACCGGGTTCCGGTGCACCTCGTGACACTGGACGTCACCGATCGCCGGGCGGTCGCGGCGGCCCTCGGCGGACTGCCCGAGCCTTTCGCCGCGGTGGATGTGCTCGTCAACAACGCCGGGCTGGCGCTGGGCCTGGATATGGCCCCGCAGGCCGATCTGGATGATTGGGAGACCATGGTGGACACCAACATCAAGGGACTGCTCTACTGCACCCGGGCCCTGCTGCCGGGTATGGTGCGCCGCGGCCGGGGGCATATCATCAACATCGGGTCCATCGCCGGCGACTGGCCCTATCCCGGCGGCAATGTCTACGGCGCCACCAAAGCCTTCGTCAAACAGTTCTCGCGCAATCTGCGGGCCGATCTGCACGCGAGCGGCGTGCGGGTGACCAGCATCGAACCGGGTCTGGCGGAAACCGAATTCTCCAGCGTGCGCTTCAAGGGCGACGCTGAAAAGGCGGCGGGGATCTACCGAGACACGCAGCCGCTGACGGCCGCGGACATCGCCGAGATCATTTACTGGGTGGCCGCCCGCCCGGCCCACGTCAACATCAACCGCGTGGAGGTCATGCCCACCGGCCAGAGCTGGGGGCCGCTGCCGGTCCACAAGATCCCGCAGCCGCCCGTCGGCGAAGCGGAGTGAGGAGAAATGCGTTGAAAATCAGATTGTCGCTGCTGCTCTTGTTTTGGCTGCTGGCGGCCGGTTTCGCCCAGGCCGCGGAGACCTCGCCCCGGGTGCGCCTGGAAACCACCATGGGAGCCATTGTCGTGGAGCTCGACGCCCGGGCCGCCCCCCAAACCGTGGCCAACTTTCTGGGTTACGTGCGCGAGGGGTTCTATGACGGGTTGATCTTCCACCGGGTGATCAAGGGCTTTATGATCCAGGGCGGCGGGATGACCCCCGACATGGCCCCGCGGCCGACCCGCGCGCCAATCCCCAACGAGGCGGCCAACGGGTTGCAAAACCGCCGCGGCAGCGTTGCCATGGCGCGCACGGCCGATCCGCATTCGGCCACGGCCCAGTTTTTCATCAACACCGTCGACAACCCGTTTCTCGACCACCGCGCCTCGAGCGGTCAGGACTGGGGCTACTGCGTCTTCGGGCAGGTGGTGGCGGGGATGGATGTCGTGGCGGCCATCGAGAACGCGGCCACCGGCAGGCGCGGCGGCCACGGCGATGTCCCCGAAACCCCGATTGTCATTCAAAAAGCCCTCCTGGAGCCCTGATCCGGATGTCCTTTGAACGCTTCATTGGCCGGCGCTATCTTCGCATCCGGCAGCGGGAAGCTTTTATCTCCATGATCACGGTGCTGTCCGCTGCCGGGATCGCGGTGGGGGTCATGACCCTGATCGTCGTGCTGGCGGTGATGGCCGGGTTCGATGCCGACCTCAAGTCACGGATTTTGACGGTCGAACCGCATGTGCTGGTGATGCATCACGGCGGTCCGCTGACCGCTTACCGCGAGGTTGAGCAGAAGCTGGCGGCCATCGACGGGGTCGCGTCGGTGACCCCCTTCATGTATGCCCAGACCATGATGCGCTCGGCGGCCGGCATCTCCGGCGCGGTTTTGCGCGGAATGGCGCCGGATGCGCCGATTCACGGACTTTTTACGGCGGATCGCATCCCGCTGCCCCTCAAGTTGGACCAGTACCGCCGCCAGGCCGGCGAGGACGGGGCGCCCGGCATCATTCTCGGCCGGCTGCTGGCCGAAAATCTCAAAGTGGCGGCGGGAGATGCGGTGTTTCTGATCGCTCCCCGTATTTCGGGCGCTGCGGCCGGCCAGGTGCCGGCCATGAACCGCTATGTGGTGGCGGGACTTTTCGAATCGGGGATGCACGAGTACGACTCGCACCTGGCCTACGTGGGTCTCGCGGAGGCTCAGAAGGTGCTCGGCATCGGAGATGCGGTCAGCGGGCTGGAGCTGCGCGTGGATGACATCTACCAGGCCGCTGAAGTGGCGGCGCGGGTCAACAAGGCCCTGGGGTTTCCCCACTGGGCGCGGGACTGGATGCAGATGAACCACAACCTCTTCGCCATGCTCAAACTGCAGAAGGCCGTGATGTTCATCATTTTGATCCTGATCGTGCTGGTGGCGGCCTTCAACATCTCCAGTACGCTGATCATGATGGTGATGGAAAAAACCCGCGATGTCGCCATCCTGAAGGCCATGGGGGCCACCAACCGCAGCATCCGCAAGATTTTCGTCTTCAAGGGGATGGTGATCGGCGCGTGCGGCACCCTGATCGGCTGCCTGCTGGGGTTTGTGCTCTGTCTGCTGCTCAAGCGCTATCAGTTTATCGAGCTGCCCGGTGACGTCTATTTCTTTACCACCACCCTGCCGGTGCGTGTCGAAGCCCTGGATGTCGTGGCCGTCACGGCCGCCAGCCTCCTGATCTGCTTTCTTTCCACCCTCTACCCGGCGCGCCAGGCCGCCCGGTTGCAGCCGGTCGAAGCGCTGCGCTACGGTTGAGCCCACGCGAAATGCCGTTGGGGCGCCGGCGCTCTAAGCCGTCGAAAGGAGGGGCCGTGTCTCTTGATCTCAGACAAATCGACGAGTTCCGCTGGGAGCTGCCGCAAACCGGCTTGATGCGGGTTCCCGGGATCATCTACGCCAGCGCGTCGATGCTGACCGGCAGCGGCCAGGCCGAAAGCCTGCAGCAGGTGGCCAACGTCGCGACCCTGCCCGGCATCCTCAAGGCCTCCCTGGCAATGCCCGACATCCATTGGGGCTACGGTTTTCCCATCGGCGGCGTGGCCGCTTTCGACTGGGAGACGGGGGTTGTTTCCCCCGGCGGGGTGGGCTACGATATCAACTGCGGCGTTCGCCTGGCGGGCTCCGCGCTGGTCGCCGAGGACCTGCGGCCGCGGCTGGAGGACCTGGTCAACGCCCTCTACCGGCACATCCCCTCGGGGGTGGGGTCCACCGGCGCCATTAAACTGAACACCCGCGAGGAAAAAAAGGTGCTCGCCGAGGGTCTCCACTGGGCGGTGCACAACGGGTTTGCCACCCAGCGCGACCTGGACCACACCGAGGAGGGCGGGTGTCTGCCCCAGGCCGACCCGGAGCTGCTCAGCGAGCGGGCCCTGGCGCGCGGCAAAAACCAGCTCGGCACCCTGGGCTCGGGCAATCATTTTCTGGAAGTCGGGGTCGTGGACGCCGTTTACGACGAGGAAGCCGCCCGGGCTTTCGGGCTTTTCGAGGGGCAGCTGACCCTCATGCTGCACACCGGATCGCGCGGGCTGGGCTACCAGGTCTGCGACGATTTCCTGGCCGATATGACCCGGCACCTCAAGGAGCTGGACTTTCAGCTGCCGGACCGCCAGCTGGCCTGTGCCAAGATCCAGTCGCCCGCTGGCCGGCGCTATCTGCGGGCCATGGCCTGCGCGGCCAACTACGCCTGGGTCAACCGCCAGATCCTGATGCACCATGCCCGCGAGGTCTTCATGCGGGTCCTCGGCATCGGGCCCCGTGAGCTGGGGATGGAACTGGTCTATGATGTCTGCCACAACATCGCCAAGCGCGAAGAGCACATCGTGGACGGCCGCAAACGGGTGGTCTGCGTGCACCGCAAGGGGGCGACGCGCGCCTTTCCACCCGGCCATCCCTCGCTGGCACCCGATTTTCGCCCGGTAGGGCAGCCCATCATCATCCCCGGCGATATGGGCACCGCCTCTTATGTCCTGGCCGGCACCCAGCGGGCCATGGCGGACACCTTCGGATCCACCTGCCACGGGGCCGGGCGGGTGCTCAGCCGCAACGCCGCCATCAAGGCCAGCAAGGGGCGCGCCATCTATCGGGAGCTGGAAGACCGGGGCATCCTGGTGCGCTGGACCGGCAAATCCACCCTGCGCGAAGAAATGCCGGATGCCTACAAAAACATCGATCACGTGGTGGACGTGGTGCACGGCTCCGGAATATCACGCAAGGTGGCCCGCCTGCGGCCCATGGCGGTGGTCAAGGGGTGATTCCCGGGCACCGGGCGGGCATCGTTTTTGGCCATCGCGCGGCATTCGGACTGAAGGTTTCGGGGCCAACACGCGATAGATACGGTAGCATGGAAAGGACATGAGCGCACACGATGGAACCGATTTACGCCGTTACGCTGGGGGTGGTGCAGGGGCTGACCGAGTTTCTGCCGGTGAGCAGTTCAGGCCACCTCGTCTTGTTTCAGAACCTGTTCGGCTTCACGGAGCCGGAGCTTCTCTTTGATATCAGCCTGCACGTCGGGACCCTGCTGGCCATTTGCCTGGTTTTTCACCGCGAGCTGCGCTCGCTCTTGACGACCCTGCTGCGCCTGCCGCGGCTATTGGCGGCGGCCGGTGGGATCCGGCCGCTTTTTGCCGAAAACGAGGACGTGCGCCTGGCGGCCCTGATCGTGTTGGGCAGCATCCCCACCGCTTTCCTGGGGCTGATGTTTCACCGGATTGCCGACCGGATTTTCGGCTCGGTGGGGCTCGTGGGCGCCATGCTCCTGATAACCGGCACCTTCCTGTGGCTCACGCGCCATCTGGCAGGGCGCAGCCGGTTGCTTCCCGAGGTTCACACCCGCGACGCGCTGACCATCGGGCTGGTCCAGGGCATGGCCATTTTGCCGGGTATCTCGCGCTCCGGGTCCACCATCTGTGCCGCCCTGTTCCTGGGGATCGACCGTGAACTGGCCGGCCGCTATTCGTTTCTGCTCTCGATTCCGGCGATTATCGGGGCGCTGGCCCTGGGGCTGGACGGGTCCCTGGCGGATTCGTCGGTTTCAGTCGCGATGATGCTGCTTGGCGGGGCGACCGCCGCCGCCAGCGGCTACCTCGCATTGAGGATTCTGATGCGTGTGGTGCGGCAGGGGCGTCTTTACCGCTTCGCCCCGTACTGCTGGGTGGCTGGACTCGCGGCCCTGGCGGCGGCGTGGCGCTGAAAATTTCAGCCGTCGAAAAGGCGGGTATCCAACACGAAAGGAGGGCCCGGTGAATCCGGAGATGTTCAGGGAATATGATATCAGGGGAATTGCCGGAAAGGATATGAACGACGCTGATGTGGCCTTGATCGGCAAGGGCATCGGGACCTACCTGCTGGCCCGCGGCAATCGCCGGATCACCGTCGGCCGGGACTGTCGCCAGAGCTCCGAGCGCTACGCCGAGATGCTGATGCGGGGGCTGGAATCCACTGGCTGCCAGGTGGTCGACATCGGACTGTGTCCGACCCCGGTGGGGTACTTTTCAATTCGGCATCTGTCTGCCGAGGGCGGGGTGATGGTCACCGCCAGCCACAACCCCCCGGAGTACAACGGCTTCAAGGTCTGCAGCGGGGCGGATTCGGTTTTTGGCGACCAGCTCCAGGAGATTCTGAAGCTGATCCGTGCGGGCCGCTTCCGGAAGGGGCAGGGCGGCCGCGAAACTGTTGACATCCTGCCAGCCTATCACGACTACCTGAAAGACAACATCACCCTCCAACATCCATTGCGGGTGGGCGTGGATGCCGGCAACGGCACCGCCGGCCTGACCGCTCTGCCGTTTCTCAGGGCCCTGGGCTGCGAGGTGTTCGATCTCTACTGCGACCCCGACGGCCGCTTTCCCAACCATGAAGCCGACCCCACCGTGGCCGCCAACATGCGGGACCTGCAAGCCCTGGTGCGCGCAAAACACCTGGATGTCGGGTTCGGCTTTGACGGCGACGGGGATCGCATCGGCGTCGTGGACCACGAAGGCGGCCTGATCTACGGCGACCAGCTGATGATCATCTTCGCGCGTGAAATTCTCGCCCGCAAGCCCGGGGCGACGTTCATCGCCGAAGTCAAGTGCTCCCAGACCCTCTACGACGACATCAGCGCCCGCGGCGGGCGCGCCGTCATGTGGAAAACCGGCCATTCGCTGATCAAACAAAAGATGAAGGAAACCGGGGCGGCGCTTGCCGGGGAGATGAGCGGGCACATCTTCTTCGCCGACCGCTACCTGGGATACGACGACGCCCTCTACGCCGCCTGCCGGCTGCTGGAGATCCTGGCGGCCACCGGCCGACGTATTCCCGAGCTGCTGGCCGACGTGCCGCGCACCTTCAGCACCCCCGAGATTCGGGTTGCCTGCCCGGACGACCGCAAGTTCGGCCTGGTCGCGCGCATCACCGACCATTTCCGGCGGCACAACGACGTCATCGACATCGACGGTGTGCGGGTGCGCTTCGAGGACGGCTGGGGGCTGGTGCGCGCCTCCAACACCCAGCCGGCCCTGGTTCTGCGCTTCGAGGCGCTCTCGGCGGATCGGCTGCAGGAGATCCGCCGGCAGGTGGAGGGCGTTCTCAACGACCTGCAAGCCGGCTGATTTTCCGGACCCCAACCCTTTACAAAAACCTTTCGGGATTACCCCATGTACCTGGACTTCTACGACCTCAAGGTCAAGCCGTTTCAAATATCCACCGACCCCCGCTTCCTGTGGATGGGCGAAAAACACAAGGAGGCGCTGGCCACCCTCAAGTACGGAATTCTCGACAACAAGGGCTTTTTGCTGCTCACCGGCGATGTGGGCACCGGTAAAACCACCCTGATCAACGCCCTGGTCAGCCAACTGGGGGACAATGTCCTGGTGGCCACGATTTTCGACCCGGATCTGGAGCCGCTGGATTTTTACAATTTTGTCGCCGACGCTTTTCAGATAGGTACAACCTTTACCTCCAAGGGCGCGTTTCTGATCCACTTCAAGCAGTTTCTTCACCAGGTATACTCCCGCAACCAGAAAGTGCTGCTGATCGTCGATGAGGCCCAGCGCCTGCAATATGAAATTCTCGAGGAGATCCGTCTGCTCTCCAACATCGAGAAGCAGGAAACCAAGCTGCTCAACATTTTCTTCGTGGGTCAAAGCGAGTTTAACGACACCCTGCTCAAACAAAAGAACCGCGCCCTGCGGCAGCGCATTACCCTGAACTACAACATTCAGGCGCTCACCGAGAAGGAAACCGGCCAGTATATCCACTACCGCCTCCAGGTCGCCGGGCAGGAGCGCAAAATTTTCGACGCGGGCGCCGTGCGCGGCATCTTTGAATTCTCCGGCGGCTACCCCCGGCTGATCAACATCATCTGCGACCTGGCGCTGCTGACGGGGTATGTCGAAGAGGCCAAGACCATCGACTCACGGATCATCAAGGAATGTGCGCGGGAGCTTGAAATCAAGTCCCATGCCCCCGCGCCGGACCCCGTGCAGCCGATGACGGCGCCGGCGCCGGCACCGGCCGTGGACAGCGC
>JBAPYE010000175.1:0-4814 GCA_049284575.1 Desulfobacterales bacterium | reverse complement strand
GCCTCGTCCATCAGCATGATGTCGGCATCGAGGGCCAGCGCCCGGGCAAGCCCGACCCGCTGCTGCATGCCGCCGGAAAGCTGGTCGGGCATGGAATCCTCCCAGCCTTTGAGACCCACCTGTTCGATTGCCAGCATCGCGGTATCGCGCCGCACATTCGCGGCCACCCCTTGCACTTCGAGTCCATACTCTACGTTGGCGACTACCGTGCGGTGCGGAAAAAGAGCGAAATTCTGGAACACCATACCGAAATGCTTCTGGCGGAACTTCCGCAAGCCTGCGCTGTTTAAAGCGGTGACATCCTCGCCGTTGACATAGACCTTCCCTGCCGTCGGTTCGATCAGGCGGTTGATGCAACGCACCAGTGTCGACTTGCCGCTCCCGGACAAGCCCATAACCACGAGAATCTCCCCGGCGCTGACGGTGAAGTTGACGTTGGCCACCCCGACCCCGTGACGGGTCTTTTCCATGATCTCTTCCTTGCTGCGCCCTTCCTTGACCATCTGCAGCGCTTCTTCCGGCCTGGGGCCGAAAAGCTTGTACAGATCTTTTATGACGATTTTGTCCATGGTGCGCATCCTCAAATTCCGTCTCCAGGCATGGCCGGAAAAGGCGGATTACTCGTTGAAATCATTATTATCTTCCTCCTACGGGTATCCAATCTCGGAGACAATACGATCTCCAAATTAATTTCACGTCCAAATTTATGCTAACAAAAATTTTAAACCAAATCAAATTGCCCGGTTTGTCGTAAAAAAGTAATCTTTCACCACAAGGCTCAGGGCACCTCCTGCAAATTTATTTTGAATGCAAATCATTGCTCAAAGTGATCCTGCCAATGAGGCGGCTTACCATTCAAACTGGCAAGGGGAGTGCTTCCATGGTATACAAAAAGAGAGTGTTGCCACCGTGCAGCGGCGGCACGAAAACCACTACCAGGGGGACGAAATGACTAATCGCACCATGAAAGCCGTTATTACCACCGGCAACGGCGGCTTCGAAAAACTGGTCTACACGGATGCACCGATGCCGAACCCCAAACCGGGAGAAATCCTCATCAAAGTCCTGGCGGCGGGCATGAACAACACGGAAATCAATACCCGATTAGGGTGGTACTCATCGAACGTGACCAAATCCACCAACGAAACCTCAAGTTCCAGCGACACCCCCCATCACGAAAAGGCGGACGGCGGCTGGGACAAAACGACGCCTTTCCCCTTCATTCAAGGCACTGATTGCTGCGGTATCGTCGTCAAGGCAGATGCTGACGCCCAGCGACTCCTCGGCAGGCGGGTACTGGTTCGCCCCTGCATCCGCAAGTTCGACTTTCAATCGCTTGAAAACATCTGGATGGGATCGGATTTCGACGGTGCTTTTGCCCAATACGTGAAGGTCTGGGGCAGCGAGGTGTTTCCGGTTGACTGCGGCTGGTCCGATGCCGAACTCGGTTCGATCCCTTGCGCTTACGGCACCGCGGAAAACATGCTCCACAGGGCCGGTGTGATATCAGGGGACATCGTTTTCGTCACCGGGGCTTCAGGAGGCGTCGGTTCCGCCGCGGTGCAGCTGGCCAAGAGGCGCGGCGCCAGAGTAGTGGGCACTGCCGGCCGTGAAAAACACGCGCGAATGGATGGCATTGGGATCGACACCCTTTTCGACCGGAGGTCCGACCTCATCGCCGAACTCGGTGAACAGAGCGTCGACGTCGTCGTCGACAATGTCGCCGGGGAAAACTTTGGAACGATGATAAAACTGCTCAAACGGGGCGGCCGACTGACCTCCTCTGGGGCGATTGCCGGCCCGATCGTAAGTTTCGATATGCGCGATATGTACCTCAAGGACATCTCGTTTATCGGCACAACCGCCTGGGATGAACCGGTATTTCCCAACCTGGTCCGCTACATCGAAAATAGCGAGATCCGCCCGATTGTTGCCGCGACCTATGCGCTCACTGACATCGTTGCAGCGCAAAAGCAGTTTCTAAAGAAAGAACACGTGGGAAAATTCGTCTTGATTCCAGAACATTAAAATCCTCTGGCGCGACGAACACCACCTGCCAACAGGAATTTAAAACGGGACCGCCACGGGGTCGAAGGGATCGACAGGGGCATCGTCCAAGGTCGGCGGATAGCCCTCTAAGATGTGGACTTGTTTTTTTCTGGGACCCTTAGCACGATCCAATAGAAAGGGCGCCCCGAGAGGCGCCCTAACTAATCGTTTTTATTGTGGTCGGGACGACTGGATTTGAACCAGCGACCCCAGCGTCCCGAACGCTGTGCTCTACCAGACTGAGCCACGTCCCGACAACATGTGGGGCTTTTTTTAAGCCACAATCAGGCGGTTGTCAATCAAAAGTTGACGGGGCCACAAAAAGTTCAACTTTGGCGTTGTGCTGGCTCTGGAAGCCGCTGGGGTGCAAATTACGCACTCCCTACGGCTCGCGATTTACGCTCCCGACCATGGCACTTTTTTCGAAACCGTCTGTTTTTGGGGCGCGTCACCGCTCCGTCAACAGTTGAAAGGGTTTTTGACGATAAACGTTTCGTCGCGCCCGGGTCCGATGGAGACAATATCAATCGAAACGCCCGTCAGCGCTTCGATGTGGTTGAGGTAGTTGCGGGCGTTTAGCGGCAGGTCCTCGAATCGGCGCACGCCGCGGATGTCCTCGGACCAACCGGGCAGGGTCTCGTAAACCGGTTCGCATTCCGCCAGAATTTTCAGGCTGGTGGGAAATTCCTCCACCACATGGCCGTTGTGCCTGTAAGCGTTGCAGATCTTGATGTGCTCCTGGCCGCCGAGCACGTCAAGCTTGGTGATTGCCAGGCCGCTTAAGCTGTTGAGGCGGGCGGCGTTGCGCACGATGACCGTATCCAACCAGCCGCAGCGGCGCTTGCGGCCGGTGGTGGCGCCGAATTCCGCGCCGCGTTCTTGGATCTGGTCGCCGGTTTCGTCGAAGAGCTCGGTGGGGAAGGGGCCTTCGCCGACCCGGGTGGTGTAGGCCTTTACGATGCCCAGCACGCCGGTGATCACCCGCGGCCCGACGCCGGCGCCGCTGCAGGCGTTGCCGGCGACGGTGTTGGAGGAGGTCACGAACGGGTAGGTGCCGTGGTCGATGTCGAGATGGGTGCCCTGGGCGCCTTCAAAGAGTACCTGGCCGCCGTTGGTGATGGACCGCGACAATTCCACGGAGATGTTGGTGACAAAGGGCGCCAGTTTGCGGGCAAACCCCTCGTAAGTCGTGATGATCGCCTCAAACGACAGGGGCTTATCCTTCAGGTAGTGTTCCAGGTAGAAATTCTTCTCATCCAGAATGGGGATCAGGCGCTCCCTGAAAATGTCGCCGTCCGTCAATTCCGCGAAGCGTATCCCCCTGCGGGTGGCCTTGTCTTCGTAGCAGGGGCCGATGCCGCGCCCGGTGGTGCCGATTTTCTTGTCTCCCTTGAGCCGCTCCCGGGCGTTGTCGATCTGTTTGTGGTAGGGCATAATGACATGGGCTTTTTCGCTGATCCGCAGGTTTTCAGGGGTGACGGCGATCCCGCGCGCGGTCAGGTACTCGATTTCCGCGATCAGAACCGCCGGATCGACCACCATGCCGTTGCCGATAAAACAGGTCCTGTTCTGCAGTATGCCGGATGGTACCAGATGGCTGATGAACTGTTCGCCCTTGACCACCATGGTGTGTCCGGCGTTGTTGCCGCCCTGGAAACGCACCACGCTGTCTGCGTATTCAGCTAAAAGATCGACGATTTTGCCCTTGCCCTCATCTCCCCATTGAGTGCCTACAACCACAATGTTCGCCACCGGTTTCTCCTTCTTTCGATCGGATTGGTATGCCGCCCTTGGATGTTGCAAAACCACCATCTCCTATGGCATGGACAACGAGTTTGCAATAGATTTCCGACGCGAATGAAAAAAAGCCTGAAGAATTGCCCGGCATTCCGCCAGGCAGACGCCCCTCACGGCCTCGATCCGGTGGTTCAGGCGGTCGTCCGCCGCAATCTGGTAAAGGCTCTCCGCCGCGCCGCCCTTGGGGTCCGGCGCCCCGAACACCACCCGTGCCACCCGGGCGTGCAGCAGTGCGCCCATGCACATGATGCAAGGCTCGAGGGTTACATACAGGGTGGTGCCCGGCAGGCGGTAATTACCAATTTTAGCGGCCGCTTGGCGAAGCACCAGGATTTCGGCATGCGCCGTGGGGTCGTTTCGGGTGACCGGCTGGTTGTGGCCCCTGGCAAGGATTTCCCCTGTTGCCGAGACCAGCACGGCGCCCACCGGCACTTCATCCATTGCCGCGGCCTTGCGGGCTTCAGCCAGCGCATGCTGCATCATGTAGACAGGATCGATTGGCATAAAAGACCGTGTTGGGAAGGCATCGGCCGAGGAGGCGGCACCCGCCGGATTGCACCCGCGAGCCGCACTAAAATTTTTAACTAATCATTGACAACTGAGGCACTTTAGCCTATTAAGCTCTCGAATTTCAACTGGAATTGATTTGCGCCCGTAGCTCAGCTGGATAGAGTGCCGGACTACGAATCCGTAGGTCGCAGGTTCGAATCCTGCCGGGCGCACCAATTAAATCAAGGGGTTACAGCGATTGCGCTGTGGCCCCTTTTTTTCTGTGTGTGAATCCGTGTGTGAAAATTCTCGGAAACCATCATCCAGGATTTCCATTGCATGGCGTTCGCCCTCGCCAACGGAGTGTAAATAGATCTCGGTTGTCGCTCGATTTTCGTGGCCAAGAATGCGCTGAATCGATCCGATCGGGACTTTGGCAGAGTCAAGCATGGAAGCTCCATAATGCCGCAATGCGTGGT
>JBAPYE010000174.1:0-23058 GCA_049284575.1 Desulfobacterales bacterium | reverse complement strand
CTATTTAATGTGAGTTCGGCCATTCAAAGCCGTGGCGGTTACCGTGAACTGGTAACTCGCGGCCATGAAAAAGAAAACATCATCATTGAATTGCAGTTTAGAATGGAGATCAGCAAGGTGCAGCGGCTGGTTTCGTATTATTTGGAAATCAGCTGTACCCACAACAAGGTTGAAGTGGCCAGAGAAATCCTGCGCTACAAGCGGGGATCCGCCGGTTCGCCCTTTCATTTTCTTGATTTCGCCCACGGAAAAGGCAAGGCCGTCGTCAATGAGGACGATTTCAAAAAAACAGACGAGGAGTTGACCAAGGAGTCGCAGGAACTGGACAAGCCGGATATTCTTGCCATCAAGGGGCTGGGCCAGTTTCAAAAATTCAAGGCGGCCAACGCCTTCCGGCAATTGATTGAAAACTGGCATGTTTCCGATTTTCATATCAATCTTGCGCGCGGCAGCAAAGACAGTGCCGGCTATGCCGAGCACCTGTCGGTAACCGGCGACAACCTGCAACTTGTCGCTAATCGTATTTTCCAAGAGCGGGAGGACATCTTCGGCAGAATCCTCGAATTGATGAAGCTTCGCGTTCCCGGAATCAGTTCCATCGAACCTGAACCCACCAAGGATGGACGTTTGCTTCTGAAATTCCAGGACGGCTCCTTCAAGGACCCCTTCATCGACAAGTATGTCTCCGATGGGACCATCAAGATGTTTGCCTATCTTTTGCTTCTCCACGATCCTGCCCCCCATCCGCTGCTATGTGTTGAAGAGCCCGAAAACCAACTGTATCCCAAATTGCTGTGGGAGTTGGCCGAGGAATTCCGGGCTTACGCGGATCGGGGGGGGCAGGTGTTTGTGTCCACGCATTCTCCGGATTTTCTCAATGCCGCAAGGCTCGATGAAGTGTTCTGGCTGGTAAAAAAAGACGGATACACCCAAATTCGTCGGGCGAAAGATGATGAACAGCTTGCCGCCTTCAAGGCCGAAGGGGATCAGATGGGATACCTTTGGAAACACGGCTTCTTTCCGGAGATCGACCCGCAATGAAGCGCTTGATTTTCATGCTGGAGGAACCTTCAGCCGAGGAGATGCTCAAGGGCCTTCTGCCGAAGGTGTTGCCGGAGAATGTGCATCCGGAATTCAAGGTTTTTGAAGGCAAACAGGATTTGGAAAAGGGGCTTGTCCGAATCCTGAAGGCGTGGCGCACACCGCATTGCGCTTTTATCGTCATTCGCGATCAGGATTCCGGCGACTGTCACGGCGTCAAACAAAAACTCAGCGCGCTTTGCCGGCAGGCGAAACGAGATGATGTTCTCGTTCGGGTGGCTTGTCGTGAGCTGGAAAGCTTCTACCTCGGGGATCTGACCGCCGTGGAAAAGGGGCTGGGCGTCTCCGGGCTCGCAAGCAAGCAAAACAAGCGCAAATACCGTTCTCCGGATAGACTCGCCAGCCCTTCGCAGGAGCTTGTGCGGTTGACATCCGGTCGCTACCAGAAGGTGTCAGGCTCCCGCGCCATCGCTCCCCACCTCCGATTGAACGCCAACACGTCCCACAGCTTCAGCGTTTTATTGGCTGGGATCCCCAAGCTGGTTGAGGCTTCATGATGACATGGTGAAAACGAGCGATTGGTCGTAACGACATGAAGCCGTCTGCCGCAACTTCGAATATGGTATCATGGTAACTTGAACATTTCACCTGGTTTACTTCATCAGCAACAGGCTCAGGGCCATGACCAGCATTCCGGCAACCAGCCCGAACAGGCTGTCGTGGCCCTTGCCATAGGCCCTGCTGGTCGGCAGCAGTTCATCCAGGCTGATGTAAACCATAATCCCGGCCACCCCGCCGAAGAGAATCCCCATGACCTCGGGGGGAATCAAACCATTTTGGGTTCCCACAGTCAACCGCAACCCCAAATAGGCTAAAAGAGCCCCCACAGGTTCGGCCAGCCCGCTGAGAAATGAGTACAGAAAGGCCTTTCGACGGTCTCCGGTGGCATAAAAAATGGGAACTGAAACGCTGATGCCCTCGGGGATGTTGTGCAGGGCGACCGCCACGGCGATCGCAACACCCAGGCTCGGGTCCTGCAAGGCGGCTAAAAAGGTGGCCAAGCCTTCGGGAAAATTGTGAATGCCGATGGCCAGGGCGGTAAACAACCCCATGCGCATGAGTTTGCGATCATGAGGTTCACGATCGGTGTCTGCTTGCGCCGACGCAACTGATGCCTTCGCGGCTGCCGGTGCACACTCCGCCAGGGGCGCCGATTCATTGTGCAGGGGCCGGGTCTCTTCTTCCGAATGGATCTCATGAGGGTTTTCAGCCGACGGTATCAGGTTGTCGATCACGCCGATCAGCAACATGCCGCCGAAAAATGAAGCCGCATTGATCCAGTGCCCCAAGGTGTCACCATACCGCCCCGTGAGGGCTTCGACACCCTTGAAGAAGATTTCCACGAACGACACATAGAGCATCACGCCGGCCGAAAAACCCGTTACCACCGACAGAAAACGATAGTCGGTGCGCTTGGCCGTAAAGGCGATGATGCTGCCGATTCCGGTGGCAAGACCGGCAAAAACAGTCAGGCCCAATGCAAACCACACTTCATTCATCGCTCACGCTCCAATTTGTGTGCTTCAGCTATCCTTTACATTATCTATGAGGGGAAATGAATTTATTATTGATGTATCTGTTCACGGCACTGGTGTTTTCATTCCTGTGCTCACTTCTGGAATCGGTCCTTTTGTCGATCTCCCCGGGGTTCATAGGGGCTTACGAAAAAAAGGCTCCCGTCACCGGGCGATTGATGCGCAGGCTGAAAAGAAACATCGATCGTCCCTTGGCAGCCATCCTGAGCCTCAATACCATGGCGCACACAGTCGGTGCGGCCGGTGTCGGTGCCCAATCAATGGTGGTCTTTGGCAGCGAGTATGTTGCGATAACCTCTGCCGTATTGACGTTTTTGATTTTGATCTTTACGGAGATCATCCCCAAGACCTTCGGGGCGCTCTATTGGCGGGATCTGGCTCCATTTACAGTCCGGACCGTTCAGCTGATGATTCTGCTGCTGTACCCTTTGGTTTTTATGTGCCTGGCGCTTACAAGGCTGATATCGAAAAATAAAACCCAACGCGGTTTCAGCCGCGAAGAGTTCCTGGCCATTGCCGATATCGGTTTTCAGGAGGGTAAATTCCGTGAAGAAGAGTCGCGCATCATCAAAAACCTGTTTCTGTTAAGAAAACTGAGTGCCGATGATATCATGACGCCCCGGACGGTCATGTTTACGCTGCCGGCGCGCATGACGGTCGGCGAAGCGATCAAAATACCGGATATCAAGTTTTCGCGGATTCCGATTTATCAGGACCACTCCGATGATATCGTCGGATTTGTTTTGAAAGGCGACATCTATCTGGAGGCATCGCGGGGAAATCAGGACAAGCCTTTAATCTCCCTGCGCCGTGATTTGCCGGCGGTGCCGGAAACCGTTCCGCTGATTCAAATCTTTGAATGTTTTTTGAAGCGGCAGCAGGCCTTTCTTGTCGTGGACGAGCACGGCGGAGTCGCCGGCATTGTGACCATGGAGGACATTATCGAAACGCTGTTGGGCATAGAGATTATGGACGAGACGGACACGGTTGCCGACATGCGGGCTCTGGCCAGACAGCAATGGCTCAAACGTGCCCGCTCACTGGGGATTATCATCGACCCAGAGGAATAACCCGTCCAGGATGATCTTTAACGGCCGTCTTAGCGCTTCAGTGACGCTGGCGATCACGCCTCTTCTTTGGCGGGGCTGGCGAATTTGCGCGCCAGGTCGTTGTCGATGACGTAGATGCAGACCTCCTTGGCGCCCTGTTGGGAGTAGCTGTAGGTTTTGCCCAGGTTCTGCATCAGGAAGGTGACGTCTTCGCGGATGCGCTTGTCGTAGGTCTTGAACGCCTCCTGGGCGTAGTCCTTGATGGCGCTGCGGAAGTTCTCGTTCTCGAGGAACGGGTCGAGCACCTTGTCCTTGAGGTTGTATACGTAGCGGCTGTGAAGGTCTTTGAAAAGCTGGGTCTCCAGCAGGGTCTTGCCGGCCATCAGGACCTCCTGGGGCAGGGTGCGGGTGGCGTATTCGCGCTGGGTCTCCTGGCGGAACACCCGGCGCTTGAGCTTGCCGGTCGCGGTTCCCAGCAGGCGGCCCTCGATGCTCTGAAAGAAATCCTCGCTGATTTCCAGCCGGTCCCCGGTGAACTTGCAGGTTTCAGTGGCGCCGGGCTCGAAGTTGATGGCAAACAGGTAGTTTTGGATGTCGCGCCCGATCTGCTCCTCGTTGTAGTAGTAGAGGCATTCTTTGACCTCCTGCAGGATGGTGTAGTTGTACATCCTGAGCAGCGAGTCCATGAATCCCGGGGGGATCACGTCGATCAGGTCCTTGCGGATCTGGATGAAGAACTTGCAGAGGTCCGACATGTTGATCAGCTTGTCTTCGCGGGCGAAGGCCGAGTAAAATTCGTTGAAGATCTTGATGGAATCCCGGCCGGATATCCCCCGGTCGCCTTCCATTTCGGACTCGGCCAGGATCTTGCGGCGGCGTTGGGCGGTCAGGCGCTTGCGGTCCTCTTCCATCAGCCAGTTGGGAATATAGCCGGTGTAGATCTCCATTTTGAGCAGCTGCAGGTTTTCATCGCAGTACATGCGGTACTTGCCCGGATCGCCGATCCACTCCAGCAGGGCTTCGGAACGGGTGTTGAGCCGGGTGGAAATGATCACCCGGGCGAAGTTGTGCAGCACCCGCGGCAGGAAGTTGGCGTCGATCTGGCGGCCGAAAATGTTGCGGTAGATCTCCACCTCGGTCTGCAGGCCCATCACGTAAGGAATCCGAATATACTCGATCCGGTCGGAAAAAGACTGAAATTCCTGGATATTGGCCTTGTCCTCGGGGTTCATCAGGGCCAAAAAGAGCGAGTTGACGTTCTCCTCCACGTCTTCAACCTTGTGGACTCCCTCGCTGATGATGTTGTGCAGCTCGATCATGCGCGCGGTGTTGTGGCTCTTGATGTCCATCAGCGCATAGATCCCGTTGTTGGTCTTGGCATAGCGCGAGAAGATGTACTTGACCTGATTGCTGTCCTTGAGAATGCCGTTGATCCGGCTCTGGAGGATGCCGTTGGTGAGCACCTCCTGCTTGATGGGTTTGTCGCCGGGGGTGAAGACGCTGATGCCCTCGCCCAGGCGCCGGTTGAAGCGGTAGGGGCGCGCGTAGAGCAGATCGAAGACCCCCTGGGGGCTCTTGAGCCTGGCCTGCAGGGCCTCGTAGAGGGAGCTGCAGATGGTGCAGGGGGTGTCCCGGAAAACCCAGTCGTACTCCTTGTCGTTGAGCAGTTTCTCCTTGAAGGGGTCGCCCGGCAGCAGGTTTTCGAAAAACGCCCGGCGGCAGGCCTTGGGGATCATCAGAATGGGGTTGTCGTGGCTGGGGCACAGGATTTCGACGTAGCCCTCCCCCGGCGCCAGCGCCTGGGTGTCCGCCAGAATGTCGGCGTCGCCGTGAAAATCCTGGCTGAGCAGCTTGGCCAGCTTCTCGTAGAGGGGCATCGCCTCCTGGTCGGGCAGGGCGCCGAAGACCCGCCGGTTGAGGCGCCAGACGGCCTCGTAGCGCTTGCCCTCCTCGGTGTTGGTGTACTCCTCGAACTTGCGCAGCAGGTTGTTGAGGAAGGTGCTCTTGCCGGAGCCCGGCGGCCCCTCGAAGACATAGACCTTGTTCTGCTGGGCGCCCCGTTTGAGGGCCTCCACCAGGCTGATCAGGCGGTTTGAGAAGAGCCGGTCGGCGAAAAAGGGCTGGTCGGCGCCCTCCACGAACAGGCGTTTGCAGTCGTAATAGACGTAGTGGATGGACTCCGGGTCGTTGGGGTACTCGTCGATACCCTCCCCGACGTAGGTCTTGATCATGTCGTGAAAGACCTGGAAAACGTTGCGGACGACCCGCGCGGGGCGGTCGGTCAGCTCCTGCAGGAAGGCCTGGAAGGAGATGGTGTCCCCCTGGTTGGACTTGCCGATGCTGTGGTTGAGGTATTGCAGTGCGTTTTGGATGTTTTCCATCGGTAAACCTCGAAGGCTCTGGGGGCGGGGCAAGGTCGCAGGTCAGGGTGCGGTCGCGGCCGATCGGTCGACGCTTTGGGCTTCGCCGGCCGCCACCACCTCCCGGGTCAGCTTGCGGTCTTTCATGGTGTAGCGCACTTTCCGCCATTCGGCCCCGGTTTTTTGGGCCTCCTCCTGGTGCACGCCGGGATAGCCCGACAAAAACGGGTGCGGCGGGCGGAGGGGGGCGCTGTCGTCGGATTTCGCCACCAGTTCATGGGTCTCCAACTGGACCGCCGCCCCCCACAGATAGGCGATGCCCATCAGGGTGCCGGCGATGAAGTCCCGCACCAGGGGCTTGCCCTCGAAGCGGTGCACCAACTGCAGCGTGTTTTCCTTGCCCCCATCGGCCCCCACCGTGATCCGGGGCGGGTGGTAGAGCGCGTCCTCCAGCATCTGGCGGTAGTCTTCGGCCGAACGGCTCTTGATATAGTACTCCCAGACGCGGCGCTCCTGGTTGAGGCGCTTGGCGGCCACAAAGAGCTTGTGGTGGTCGACGAAATCCTGGTCCACGAAAGTGTGGATGAAGGTGAAGTCGCAGAAGTTTTCACGCACCTGGAAAATGAAGTCCCGCCCGCTGCCCAGGTCGGTGTCATAGCGCTGCCGCTGCCGGGCGTCCCGCAGGCGCCGGTAGGCGATGGAGTAGTGCCCCTGGTCGGCCATCTTTTCGATGGCGTAGAAAAGGCGCATGCCCAGGGCGTAGGGGTTGAGCCCCACCCGGGGCATGGCCGTAACCGCGGCGTTGACCCGCGCGAATTCCACTTCGTGGCCGCGGATGCGCTCGTCTTCGAAGAAAAGCGTTTCATGCCAGTAGCTCGCCCAGCCTTCGTTCATGATTTTGGTCCGGATCTGGGGCTGAAAAAAGAGCGAGGTTTTGCGCACGACCTCCATCACAGTCTTCATCCAGCGGTTTTCGGCGCGGTTGAGAAACTCGGAGTGGGTGGTCAGAAACTGGATCAGGTCGCCGGCCTCGGGTGGCCGCTGCTGACGGTGCTTGCGCAAGAGGGTCTCGAACTCGGGGTGTTTGAGGTGGACCTCGGCAAAAAAGGTTTGCTCCCCCATATCTCCGTAAGTGCGCATGCAGGTGTTGTAACGCCCGACCTCCTTGATGTAGTCGGTGACGGAGAGTTTTTTGTGGGTCTGCAGGAAGAAATCGAAGTAAAAATCAAGGGGCGTGGTGGTCCTGCTGGCCTCCGGGCGGTGCAGCCGGGAGAGTTCGGCGTGGAAGCCCACCAGGTTGTCGATGCTGCGCGTGAATTCGATGACATAGTCCACCCAGCGGCCCTTTTCCGAACGCAGCTGGGCGATCAGGCGCTTGTCCGAGAGGGCCTGCCCGGCAAAGTCCAGGTCCCAGGTGTGGCGGAAAAAGAGGTTGTTCTGGAAAAAATCGATATGCCCCAGGACGTGGTAGAAGATCATGACGTTCAGCCAGTCGGGGTTGTTATCGTTGTAGAAAGAGATCGCCGGGCGGGTGTTGATCACGGTCTCGTAGGGGTTGCCGGGGTAAAGCTCGTATTTGCCCTTTTCGCGCAGCACCTCCACGTCGTGGACCCAGTAGTCGTAGAGGGTCGGGATCATCACCTTGGGGGACAGTTCGAGCAGGTCGCGGTTGGTGACGATGTACTCCAGGGACTCGTCCTGGAAGCGCAGGCCGGCGTCCCGGGCGCGCGCCTTGCAGCCCTCCATGATCTTCTTGGTGTGCTGGTCGATCAGTTCCATGGGGTTTCCCTCGCCGGCTGAAACCGGTCGGCTCCGCCAGGCCCACGCCACCCGCCGGAGTCGACCGCGGCCGGCTCATTCCTCGGCAGTCAGGAGTTTGATACCCGCGATCAGGCGCGCCTCGTCGGCCTCGGCCTGCATCACGTCCAGCCGCAGACGGCTGCGCTGGGCGGTCAGCAGCCCCGAGTCTTTCAGGTACTTTTCCACCTCGGTCTTGCGGCCGGCGGTCGTGCCGTGTTCGGCGATGGTGATGCCCACGCGGTTGGCGTAAGCCAGCATCTTCTTCAGCTCCGGCACGGTGGTCTTGCCGTCGGTGTCCCAGTCGTCGCCGTCGGTGCCGTGAAAGATGTAGATGTTGTAGTCGGGGATCAGGTTTTCCTTCTGGACGATCTCGTTCACCAGGCGGTAGGCCGCGGCCACCTGGGTGCCGCCGGCCACCCTGAGGTTGTAGTAGGTGTAGAAATCGGGAACCTCGGCGGCCTCGGTATCGTGCAGCACGAAGCGGGTCTGCACCTGCCGGTCGTACTGGTAGAGCAGCCAGCTGTAGATCAGGACGTGCTGGGTGACCACCAGCTCGGTGGCGCGTCCGGCCATGGAGCCCGAGTAGTCCCGCAGGAAAAAGATCATCGCCTGGGACTCGTAGTCCTTTTCCTTGGACAGCACCCGGAAGACCTTGTCATGGGGTGCGATCAAAAACCGTGCGGGGTCGATGTCGCCCGGGTCGGGCACGTTGCCCAGGCTGATGTTGGTGCGCAGGATCCGGCGCAGGGTGGCCTTCTTATCGAGGAGCTGGCCGAAGCCGCGGTGGGTGTCGGTCAGCTCGTAGGTGTAGCGCGCCAGGGCGCGCTTTTTGCCCTTGTCCATGAGGTTGGGCAGCTCGAATTTTTCCGTGAGGATGCGGCCCAGATCGTAGGCGCTGGATTCCAGCTCGTGGGCGCCGCCTTCCCCCTGTCCCGGTCCCGCGCCTGCGCCGCTGCCCGGCTCGCGCACCGGCTCCTGGCCGATGACTTCGCCTTCCTGGCCCTCGCCGGTGCCGCCGGAGGTGTCTTCGGCCTCGGGGGACTGGGGGGCGCTGTCATGAATCAGCTTCTCCTCCACCGTGGTGGGTACCACCACCACCTTGTCGCGGCCGCCCTTGCCGGGCTTGATCAGCCGGCCCACGTTGATCTTGCGCGGAAACCCGTCCTTTTCGCGCTGGCGGTCGCGCTCCAAAAGCTCGTCCAGGGAGCCGATCCGGGCGGCATAGCCCGGCGCCAGGGCCGTGATCGCCTGCAGGCTGCCCAGGTCGTGGTGGTCGTAGAGGCCCCGCGGCTGCAAGAGTGGGACGCCGGGCGCGGCGTGCGGCGCCGGCAGGCGGTGCGGCCGGTGGTCGTCGATCTCGGCCAGCAGGCGCAGCTCCCCTTCCGAAAGGGTTTCTTTGGCGCGCAGGGCTTGGCAGTAGGCGTCGAATGCGGGGTTCATGGGATCTTTACTCACCTCTGGCGGCAGCGGGTCGCTGCGGCCGGTTGACTGCCGGTCAGGACTCGTCCTCCTGGGTGCAGAAGTACTCGATGGTTTTCTGGGCGCAGGTGCGGCAGTAGCCCAGCTTGTTGAGCATCGTGTCGATCATGCGGTCGTAGAGCTTCTGGTTTTCCTCGTTGGTGCGGTTGGCCAGGGCGCCGATCAGGCTGCCGGCGCCGGCGATGTCGGATTTCAAGCGCACATCGGTGACCGCCTTGACCAGCTCCAGGTTGTCCATGAAGTCGTAATTCGGGTCGATGGAGATCTTCTGACCGTAGATCTTGCGGATCGAGGTGCGGAAGGAGTCGCGCTGCTCCTCGGTCTTGAGCCCCAGGCGCTCCTCGACGCTGTTGATGTAGCGCTCGTCCACCTTGAGGGCCCGCAGCTCGCCGCTCTGGGGGTCCTTGTACTTCCACATGCGGTCGACCCCGAGGTTTTCGGCGTCGATGCCGATGATCATGTTGACGTAGTTCATGACGTCCTTGCGGATCGCCAGCGGTTCATCCATGTATGCGTTGAACATCTCGGTCATGATCCGTTCGCGATAGAGGCTCTTGGCGATCTTGAGGTCCTCCAGGAACTTGACGCGGTTGTTGGCGTCGGTGACGTAGTCGAGGATCACGCGCTCCAGCGCCCGGAAGATGTCGTAGGCGAACATGCAGCGGCCCTCGTTGGTCTCGGAGCTCTCCACCATCAGCTGCAGGGCGCGGCCCAGGTTGCGCTGGCCAAGGCCGCCTTGGCCGAAGCGCTTGGTGATGTCCGGCTCCTGGTTGAGGGTGTCGATCACCTCGGCCAGGGTCTTGATGCTCTTCTCGCCGGCCACCTCGCCGGCGGCAAGCTTCATGGTCTCCACCGGCGTCAGCTTTTCCGAGCGCGCCAGGCGCGTCAGCACGGCGGCCACCGAGGCGGCGTAGTTGAGGTTGGGGTCCTGGTGCAGGCTCTCGCGGGTCAGGGTGGTCTTGGCCTCGCTGCCGATGGCATAGGCGGTCAGCTCGGCCTGGAGCTTGTAGTTGGTGTTGTGGGCGACATAGCAGATCCGGCAGCGGTCGACGATGGGGGCCTCCTCCTTTTCGGAGAGGAACTGGTTGAACTCGGAGTTGTTGCTGGTGGCGATGATCAGGCTGTCGATCGGCCACTTGTAGCCGTCGATCTCGATCGAGCGGTTCTGGATGACCCCCAGGTAGACCTGCACGAGGTCCTTCTTGTTCTTGTAGATCTCGTCGCTGAAGTGGATGCCGCCGCCGGCGACCCGCGCCAGGGCCCCGCGCCGCAGGTCGAAGCGGTAGGGGTTGTTGGTGTCGGCGATGTGCAGCAGGCGCTGGATCGACTCCTCGCCCAAAAGATCGACGGCCGAGGAGGTGATCTTGTCCTTGGCGGGGTACTTGCCCGTCACCGTGCCGAGGCTCTCGGTCAGGGGCACGGGTACGATCTCAACAAATTCCAGCATCTTCTCCAGGTCGCCGTCGGTGTGGGTTCGGATGTCGTTCCAAATATAGCCGCTGCAGGCCCCCAGAGGGCGGTAGTTTTCATAGAGGGTGTCGATGGCCGCGTCGCTGAAGCCGAAGGCGGAACCTATATGCTCGCGGCTGCGGTCCGGGTCCTCGAAGAGATTCATCGCCAGGATCATGGGGTCTTCGTAAGTCTGGGACTCGATGGTGCGGATGCGGCCGTAGGTTTCCAGCCGGTCGATGTGGTTGAAGCGGAAGGTGTACTTGCGGTTGAGGTCCTGGGAGAGGAAGGCGCGGTAGCGGGCGCAGAGAAAATCCACCATAAAGGTCTTGCCGTTGCCGGGCTCTCCCACCAGCACGAAGGCCATCTCCTTGGAGGAGCCGCCCTCGGCGGCGTCCTTGACGTAGGAGACGAAACTGTTGAGCTCGTCGTACATGCCGATGATGTGCTTTTTGCCGGTGCGGAAAATCTCGAAATCGTAGGTGGTCTTGCCGTTGACGACGACCTTGCGGATCTCCTTTTCGAGAATCATGCGGGTGACGGCCTGGAAGGCGTTTTCAAAGCTGCGCTGGCCTTCCTTGACGGCCGTCACGTGGTGCTGGAGGCTGTTGTTGCTGGAACCGTTCATGTTTCCTCCCATGTTTGGGCGCCTGTGAGATTTCCACCCCGCAGCAGTGTGGAAATGATTGAATGCGGCCGGATCAAGCCCCAGCGGGCCAGGTGGGTCGGGTATGCGGTGGGGCGCTGGTTTCGCGCTTGGGGGCAACTGACCGCTTCCGGAAACGCGCGGCGGAACGATTGGCCTAAAATATTTTGATACTACGCATTATAACTACGACCGTTGCGGGCGTCAATTTGGCCGGCCGCGGCTGAAAACAAGGGGTGTCCCGGCGCCCCGCCGCTCAGGCGGTCCGGTGCATCAATCGCAGGGTGTTGCCGATGACCGTCAGGCTGCTCAACAGCATGGCGCTGACGGCCACCAGGGGGGTCAGGAGACCCGACATGGCCAGCGGAATGGCGATCAGGTTGTAGACGAAGGCGCAGGCCAGGTTCTGGCGGATCTTGGCGCTGACCTGCCGGCCGAGCGTCAGAAAGTCCATGATCTGGGCCGGGTCGCCGCGCATCAGGGTGATGTCGGCGGTTTCCCGGCTGAGCTGGCTGCCGGAATGCATGGCGATCGCCAGCTGCGCCTGGGCCATGGCCGGTGCGTCGTTGACGCCGTCGCCGACCATGGCGACGCATGCCCCGCGCTCTTGGCGGACCTTGATGTAATTAGCCTTCTCGTGGGGCCGCAAGCCCCCGAGGGCGGCCGCGATGCCCAGCCGCCGGGCGACCCGCCGGGTGGTGGCGTCCTCGTCGCCGGAGATCAGGGCCAGGGCGTAGCCCATGCCCTTGAGCGTCCCCAATGTGGCCGCGGCGGAGGGCCGCAGGGTGTCGCCGAAATCAAAAACCGCCGCCAGCCGGCCGTCCAGTGACAGGTAGACCCGCGATCGGGGGGTGAGGTCGTCCGACGCGGCCGTCTTCTGTAGGGGTGCGGGGACGGCGCTGCTGCCGGCAAAACGTGCGGAGCCGATCCGGACCAGGTGATCCCCCAGGCGGGCGCTGATCCCGTCTGCGGACACCCTGCGATCCGTCAGCGGCAGGTGCCCGAGGCCGTCGGCCGCGGCCTGGCGCTGAATTGCGGCCGCGATGAAGTGCGACTGGCCGGCTTCCAGGGAGTGGGCCAGTCGCAGGGCGTAGGCCGGGTCGATCGTCCCCGCCGGGCGCACCGCCAGCAGCCGCCAGCGTCCGTCGGTGACCGTGCCGGTCTTGTCAAACACCAGGGTTTCGATCTGGTGCGCCCTTTCAAAGGCCGAGAATTCGCGCACCAGAATGCCGCGCCGGCCTGCCACCGAAATCCCGGCCACGCGCGCCAGGGGGATGGCCACCCCCAGGGCGCAGGGGCATGAGATCACCAGCACGGTGACGGCGCGGACCATCGCCGCTTCACCCGTCAGCCCGGTCCCCAGGCACATCAGGCCGGTCAGCAGGGCCAGGAGAACAATGGCGGGCACGAACCACTGCAGCAGGCGGTCGGTGCGGCCCTCCAGGGGGGTCTTGGCGTCCAGGGCTTTTTGCATGATGGCGACCATTTGGCCCAGGGTCGAATCGGGGCCGACCTGCTCGGCCCGCAGGCTCAGGTCGCCCCGGACCACCCGCGCGCCGCTGCGCAGGCGGTCGCCGGGTGTTTTCGCCAGCGGCCGCGGCTCGCCGGTGAGGGAGGATTCATCGACTTCGGCGCTGCCGGACAGGATCGTGCCGTCGGCTGCGACCACCTCGCCGGCCGCCACCCGGAAGCGGTCCCCGGGCTGGAGCATCCCGGCGGCCATGTAGCGCCCCCCCGGTGCGGCGGGCGTCACCAGGCGCACCTTGGCCGGCTGGAGGGCGAAAAAGGTGCCCAGCTCCTCCTGAACGGCGTCCTTGGCCCGGCGCTCCAAGGCTTTGCCCAGCAGCACCAGGGTGGTGAGCATCGCCGCGGTGTCGAAATACAGGTGGATACTGCCGTGCAGCAGGTTGTAGGTGCTGAAGCCGTAGGCGGCCAAGGCGCCCACCGCGACGAGGGTTTCCATTCCGAAACGGGCGGTCCGCGCCGCCGCCAGGGCCTTGCGGTAGATCGGGCCCCCGCCGTAGAAAAGCACCGTGCTGGCCATGATGAAGATCGGCCAGGAGATCTTGTAGACCGCCTCGGCTGAAAGTGGGCTGAAAAACCCCGTGTAAAGCGCAAAGGAGAGCATCATGACGTTCATCGTGAGAAAGGCCGAGACCCCGAAGCGGATGAACTCGCGTCGTCTCTCCCGGGCGGCGTCGGTTTCGTCGGGAAGCGCGGCGCGGTAGCCCAGCTTTTCGACGCTGCGGATGATCTCGGACGGCGCGCTGCGCACCGGATCGAAGCGGCAGCGCAGGCGGTCGGTGGCGAAGTTGCAGGCGGCCTCCAGGACGCCCTTCTGGCGGCGCAGGGTGTCCTCGATGACCCAGGCGCAGGCGGGGCACCACATGCCGGCGATCTTGAGGGTGAGCTGCAGGGTTGCACCTTCGCCTGCGGCGGGGGGTGGGGGCGGGGGCGCGGGCCCCTCTTGGCGCCGGGCGAGGTCCGCCTCGCTGCGCGGGATGACGCCCATCTCCTGGCAGCGGCGGAACAGGTCGGTGTTGCGAAAGTCGGCCGGCTCGCGCCCGTCGGCGGCCGCCAGCAGCATGACGAAAACCTGGCGGCAGCCCAGGCAGCAAAAATGGGTGCTGCGCCCCTCCAACTCGTGAGAAATGGCGCCGAAGCGCAGCGGGAGCCCGCACAGGTCGCAGGCCGCGGTGGGGTCAGGCATCGGGACGCAGGGGGTTAGTTGCGCAAGCCCAGGGACTTGACATAGGCGACGATGCGCCAGCGGTCCTGGACTTCGATGGTGGTCGCCAGGGGCGGCTGGCGCCCGCCGGGAACCCCGTAGCTGATCTCCTTGAAGATCAGGCCGGGTTGGGCGTCCTGGACCAGCGGGCTGCGCAGGTCGGTGGGCAGCGGGCTGAAACTCTGGCCGACGGTGCCGTTGCCGTCGTGATGGTTGCCGTGGCACTGGGCGCAGTAGCTGGCGTAAAGAACATCGCCGGCCGCGATCATGGCGGGGTCCCGGGGGCTGAAGGGGTAGCTCAGCTCCGCGTCGGCGGCGGCGCGATACAGCGCTTCGCCGCCGTCGAGCGGCACGCTGCCGGCGGGCATCACCAACAGCGGCTCCTCGTGGGGTTTGACTGCCGGGGTCTCCCACATCCGGCCCCACGGAAAATAGTGGTCAAAGAGGTTCAGCGCCTGGATGGCGACAAAGGTCAGCACCGCGACGGCTGCGAACAAAACGGCCACCTTCTTCATCTATTCCCCCTTCGCGCCCCGGATGTGCTGTGGGTAGGGGCCCGGCTGGTAGATGGCATAGGGCGACTCGCCGGGGACGTCCGCCACGGGCCGGTAATCCCAGGTGGGCTGGCCCCGGTCGGTCACCACGTAAAACGAGAAAAAGCCCTTGCCCAGAACGAGAAGCACCAGCAGAACGACCACCGACCACGCGAACACCGCCGATTCTTTGTGTGCCGTGGTTTCCATTTTAGATTTTCACCTCGAGTAGTCCTGTAAACAGAATATAGAAAAAAGCCCAGACCACCGTGCCGGCGATGATCAGGACCATGATCAGCGGAAAGGGCGCATCGCGGTCCTCGATGCCGCCGGGGAAGCGGTAGATGATGCGCTCCTTGCGGAGCTCGGCGTCCTTGCCGCGGAAATGCTGGTAGGCCAACCCCACCCCGAAGACCACCATGAACACCAGGGTGGGAAAGATATAAAGCATCACGTGCTGGAAGTTGAGCAGATGAAAAAATCGCATGGGGGTTCCTTGCAGCCGGGGGTGCGGCCCCGGCCTGTCAGCCGTTGATGAGGGCGTAGACCAGGATTGCGGCGCTGGCCAGCAGGCCCGCCACCGCCAAAAGCGCCAGCGCCCAGGTCTCCAGGCGGCTGATGCGGGTGGTCGGAGCCGGGGCCCGGTCGGGTTCGTCTTCCAGGGGCAGAAAGCGCGCGCGCTGCTGCTCCCGGAACTGGCCGTTGCTCAGGGCCCAGAGAAAGACCAGCAACGAGAGCACGAACCCGATCAGGATATAGCTGGCGAAGTAGGGAAAGTACATAATGCTTCTAAGGTTGATGTACGGCCAAAAAGCCCGGAACTGTCAAGGTTCGTAAAGCGATAAAAATTAAGAATTTAGACAGTTTCGTAAAAAAGCCAAGTTCAAGGCGCGCAAATCTCGAGGAGTGAGGCGTACACCTGTACGCCGCAGCGACTTCGAGATGCGGCGCAACGCTGAAATTGGGTTTTTTACGGAACTGTCAAGGTTCGTAGGCCGCGTCGATCCCCCTGGGTTCGGTGTTGGCATCCGATTGGTTGATGAAGTAGACGGCCACGTAGTTGCCGACTTCCCAGATCTTCTCGGATTCCAGTTCTTTTTTAAAGTAGGGCATGGCCGTGCCTGTGATGCCGTTCATGATCTGGTAGTAGAGGATGCCGCCGGAAATTTCGCGGTCTTTGAGGATCGTGAAATTCAGCGGCGGCGGGTAGAGATAGGGCTGGGCCGGCCCCATCCCGTCGCCCACCGGGCCGTGGCAGCCCAGACAGAAATCCTGGTAGATCTTGTGCCCGCGCGCCAGCCCGGCCTCGGAAGTCGGGTAGGGGTTGGGCACGTTGCGCCAGCCTTCGGGCACCGTTTCAGCCAGCCACGCCACGTTGGCCTCGGGGCCGGCCTCGTATGCCCGGATGGCCTCCTGCTTCCAGAAGCGCTGGCGTTGCATGCGGCGGTCGGCCTGTTTTTGCCCCAGCCCCTGAACATAGGTGGTCAGGTCTGCGAGGTTCTGCTGCCCCAGGTAGGCCACGGCCGGCATGATGGACAGCGTCCGGGTGTAGCGCGGGTTGGTGAAATGCGCGAGGTGCCAGTCATCGGGGTGCTCGCCGCCCTCCTGGGAGAGGTCCGGGCCGGTGCGGGCCGAGCCCAGCAGGATCGGCTGGTCCATGATGTAGTCACCGGCCTGGGCGATGCGCTCCGCCCCCAGGCCCCAGTCGATGGTTCGGATGGACTGGCTGTGGCAGTAGACGCAGCCGTTGGCTATGTAGAGCGCCCGGCCCCGGGCCTCCACCGCACTGCGCGGGCGGAAGATCTCCGAGGGCTCCTCGATCCGGGTGGCCCAGGGCATGTAGACCACCATGAAAACGATGGCCGCCAGAAGAAGCAGGCTGCCGATGACAACGGCCATGGGTGTCATCTTCATTGGGCTTCTCCCGGGTTGAAATACAAAGTTCGCAGGATGTTATAAAGTCCCAGGACCGCCGAGGTGAAGATCATCAGCCCGAGCGCTGCGCGGTAGACATAGTAGACGTGGATCTGCGGGATCACCCGGTAGACGGTTTCGCCGTTGAGCCAGGCGTGGCCCTGGACCAGGCCGGCGATGGTCAGGATCGAGGTGAACCCGATGACCCCGATCAATACCATCCAGTACTGGAAATCGGCCAGGAAGCGGCTGTAGAGGGGCTTGCCGGCGATCCGCGGCAGAACGTAGTAAAGCCCGCCAAGCGCGATCATGCCGGCGAAGCCGAGCACCCCGACGTGGGCGTGGGCCACCACCCAGTTGTTGAAATGGGTGACGCGCTGGACCTGCGGCAGGGCCATCATCGAGCCCTGGATGCTGACGAAAAAATAGAGGATCGTGCCGGTGAAGACGAACTTGGCGCCGATGTCGGCGTGGATCGCCCCCAGTCGGCCGCGGGCGGTGTACCAGATGTTGATCAGAAAAGCCATCACCGGGATGACCATGGCGACGCTGTCCACGATCGAGATCACCTTGAGCCAGGTGGGCACCGGCACCTGCAGCAGGTGGTGGGTGCCGATGTGGGTGTAGACCACGATCAGCGACCAGAAGCCCAAAAGCGACAGGGTGTGGCTGTAAAGCGGGCTCTGGCAGGCCCTGGGGATCACGTAGTAGGCCACCCCGGCGGCCAGCGGGGTCAGCAGCAGGCCGAAGACGTTGTGGCCGTAAAACCACAGCAGAATGGCGTCGGGAATCCCCACCAGGGCGCCGCTGGTGGGCTGCCAGATCACGTTGCCGAGGCTGAAGGTCGCGCCGGTCAGCACCACCGCCGCGCACACGTACCAGACCGACACGTAGAGCACCGGCTCCTGGCGCTGCTTGACGGTCATGATCAGGTTGATAAAAACCAGCGCGAAGACCGCCACCACCAGCATGTCGATGGGCCAGATCATCTCGGCGTATTCACGCCCCTGGGTGTGGCCGGCGGCCAGGCTGACCACCGCCGCCACCAGGGTCAGGTTCCAGAGCAGCACCGTGGCTACCCCCAGCTTGTCGCTGTAGATCCGGGTGCGCAGCAGGCGCGGAAAATAGTAGAAAGCCGCCCCCAGCAGGCCGGGGGTCACAAACCCGAAGAGGACCAGATTGACGTGGATCGGGCGGATCCGGCCGAACA
The DNA here is from genome assembly GCA_049284575.1 of Desulfobacterales bacterium. Classification (GTDB taxonomy): domain Bacteria; phylum Desulfobacterota; class Desulfobacteria; order Desulfobacterales; family JAABRJ01; genus JAABRJ01. The sequence continues at coordinate 5,254 of JBAPYE010000174.1, read as the reverse complement.
TCAGCCAGCCGATGTTTTCCGTCAGGTCCGGTGCAATCAGCTCGGTTGCGCCCAGCAACCCCATGAAGGTGGCGACCACCAGCCACACGCCCGAAGTGATGCAGAAGCCCTTGGCCGTCAGATACGGCTGGTCAGCGGTGTGGGCATCGGTTGTCAATACGGCTCTCCTTTTTACACGTCAGAAGCGGCTGCGGCTGCCGTTTGCACGGTCTGAAACGGACGCTGCGCGGCGCGGGGCGCGCGTGTCAGTTGTGGCATGCCAGCCAACAGTCGAGGGTGGCGCCCCGCTCGCGGTGGCAGCCGATGCAAAATCCCATCATGAACTTCCGGCTTTTGAGGCGGTCCATGGTCTCCACCGCCCCGTGGCACTCCGCACAGACCACGGCTTTTTTGATGTGCCGCTGGTGGTTGAAAAAGACATGTTCGGGCACATAGAAGACCTTGCGCCAGGGCGTCGGGGTGCGGGTGTCGAAATAGTCGTGTTCCTTGAGGATCTGGGGGTGGTTGGCGATGATGTAGGTGTGGCAGTAGAGGCACTTTTCCACCGGCGGAATGCCGGGATAGGTGGACCGCTCCACGTAGGGGTGGCAGAAAACACACTGGATCGCCTTGACCCCGCTGTGCAGCCGGTGGCTGAAGGGGATCGGCTGCGCCGGCCCGATGTCGGTGGCCGGCGGCGTGTAGAAAAAATAGAGAAAGCCGACGATCAGCACAACACAAACGGCTGTCCAGGCAATCGGGGTTCGGTTCGAGCTCACGGGGAGGCTCCTGGTTTCACGTCGTTTCCGGGGCCTGCGCCATGGCGATTTCAGGAAACAGGTCCATGAAATAGGCCAGTGCCAGGATCATCAGACTCATAAAACCCAGCGTGATCAGTGCGTCGCTCAGCCCCACCGGGATGGCCGCAGCGCCGTGATGGGCAAAGGCCGGGCCGATCAGCAGGAGGTGCTCGAGCCAGATGCCGACAATGATCAGGGCGCACAGCACGATCATGAAAACCGGTCGGGTCTTGATGTTCTTGTTGATCAGCAGGACGAAGGGGATGATGAAGGCCACGGTAAAAACAGCCCATGCCAGCGGCTGCCAGGGCATGCGCATCACCCGCTCGATGACGTAGCTGCTCTCCTCGGGGATGTTGCCGTACCAGATGACCACCAGCTGAACGTAGAAAAAATCGCCCCAGACCAGGCAGAAGGCGAAAAACAGTTTGCCGAGGTCGTGGAACTGGCTGCTGCTCAGCCCCGAAGCCTCGCCCTGGGTCAGGCGCATCACCGCCGCCAGGATGATCAGCCCGCCCAGACCGATATAGAAGGCCTTCACGAAGGTGTAGGCCCCGAAGAGGGTCGAGACCCAGTGGGGGTCCATGCTCATCACCAGGTCGAAGCCGATCAGGGAGAGCACCAGCGCAAAGGCGATGATGTAGAGCAGACCGAAAACCGTCTTGCGCTGCTGCCAGCGTTCCGGGGTGTTTTCCGGTGCCTGCCGCCGGCGCGTGAAAAAACCGCGGATGCCGCTGTCCGTCTCGCCCGGCCGCAGTTTGGGCGTGAGGGCGTGGTAGAGGTAGCCGAACCCCAGGCCGTAGAGCAGCAGCAGGCCGGCGAAGTCGCGGGCGAAGAGAAACGGCACGTTCAGCCAGATTTCCTTGCCGTGGAGGTCCTCGTGCAGCCAGGGGAAGATGTGCTCGCGGCCGATGAAAAGCCCCAGAAACAGCAGGAAGGACAGGGGAAAGAAGGCGGCGAAGGCTTCCGAAAGGCTCGAGAGCCGACCGGTCCAGCGGGCCTTGACCAGGTGCATGAGGGCCGAAAAAAGCAGCCCCCCCTGGGCGATCGCGGACCACACCAGAAAGTTGATCAGGTAGGCCTGCCAGGCCCGTTGGGGGTGCCCCCCGGCCAGCTGGAAGATGAACGCCGCCAGGGCAACCGCCACCAACAGGGCCCCGGTGACGATCAGTGGCTTGTTTTTGAGCGATAAAACCGGCTTCATGACGCCTTTAAACCCCTTGAGGGTGAGTCGGTTGGCTGCCGGCAAGGGCCTGCCCGGGATGGCCGATGCCCCGCGTTCATGCCTCGAAAACTCGTGCTTCGCCGCCTCTCTGTCGGAAGTAGGCCTCCAGCTCGGCCTGGCCGTCTGCGGCGCAGGTCGCCAGAATGCCGAAATGCGTCCCCGAGCAGCGCGGGTCGTAGTGGGTGAAATCCCCAAAGTCCGGCAGGTTGGTCTGGGTGATCAGGCCGATCACGTTGCCGAAGACGGCAAAGAGGATCGTGAACTCGAAGCCCACGATGAAAAAGGGGATCAGCGAGACCACCGGTTTGCCCGAGACGATCAGCTCCCAGCGCGTGGCGGTGAAGATCGCCAGCAGAAAACCGGTGAAAAACCCGATGATGCCGCCAGCCAGGGTGAACCAGCCGACCTTGCTCTTCTTGACCTTCAGCGCGTGCGCCAGCTTGTGGCTGGGGATCGGGCTGTGGACCCGCTGGAGCTTCCAGGGGGTGTTGGGCAGGTCCGCGGCCACGGCCGCCGCCTGGTTTTCATCGCTGAAGAGCCCCATGACAAAGCGTTCAGCCGGCATGCGGTGCTCCTTCATGGAGGGTTTCCTTGATCTCCGTCATCGAGACCGACGGCAGGTGTTTGACAAACAGCAGGAACAGGAAAAAGAACAGGCAGAAGCTGCCCAGCATGATCCCGAACTCGATCGCGGTCGGCGCGTAGAGGCCCCAGGCGTGGGGGATGAAATCGCGGGCGACGCTGGTGATGATGATCACGAAGCGCTCGAACCACATGCCGAGGTTGATCAGCAGGGAGAGTCCGAACAGCCAGGCGATGGAGGTGCGGATCTTTTTGAAGAAGAACAACAGGGGGATTATGGTGTTGCAAACCACCATGATCCAGAAGCCCACCCGGTATTCGCCTATCATGCGATACCTGAACACTTCGATTTCGACCGTGTTGAAGCTGTACCAGGCGATGAAAAATTCGGTGGCATAGGCCAAGCCGACGATCATACCGGTCAGGATGATGGTCTTGGCGACGTTTTCCAGCACGGCAACGGTGATGATTTTTTCGTAGTGGAAGATCTGTCGCAGGGGGATCATCAGCGTCAGCACCATCGCAAGCCCCGAGTGGATGGCGCCGGCCACGAAATAGGGCGCGAAGATCGTGGTGTGCCAGCCGGGCACCACGCCCAGGGCAAAATCCCAGGAGACCACGCTGTGGACCGAGATCACCAGCGGGGTGGCCAGGGCCGCGAAGAAGAGGTAGCCGCGGGTGTAGTGGCGCCACTGCTCGTGTTTGCCGGTCCAGCCCAGCGAGATTACCGTGAAAATCCGCTTGCGCAGCCCTGTGGCGCGGTCGCGCACGGTGGCCAGATCCGGCAGCATGCCGGTGTACCAGAAAAGCGAGCTGACCGTCAGGTAGGTGCTGATGGCCACCACGTCGAACATCAGGGGCGACTGGAAATTGGGCCACAGCGTGCGCTGGTTGGGGTAGGGCAGCATGAAGTAGACCGCCCAGACCCGCCCCAGGTGCACGAAAGGAAAGAGCCCCGCCGTTAAGACCGCGAAAACGGTCATGGTTTCGGCGGCGCGCGCGATCGGGTTGCGCCACCCGGCCCTGAAGAGATGCAGAATCGCCGAAATCAGGGTGCCCGAGTGGGCGATCCCCACCCAGAAGACGAAGTTGATCAGGTAGGTGCCCCAGGCCACCGGGTTGTTCTGGCCGCCGACCCCGATGCCCACGAAAATCTGGTAGAGCCAGCAGGCCGCCCCCACGAGAATGCCGCCCGCCAGGACGGCGACGATCAGCCAGTAGCCCGGTCGGGGCTTCTCCAGGGTTTGCAGGATCGTCTGGTCGATGGTCGCATAGGTGAGCTCTGACATGTCTGGCTTATGTCTCCTGAACCACTTTGCGCAGGTAAATAACCGCCGGTTTGGTGTTCAAATAGCCCATCACCTGATAGGCGCGGCGGTCCATGACCATCCGGCGCACCCGGCTTTCACCGTCCATCAGGTTGCCGAAGACCAGCGCACCGGTGGGGCAGGTCTGTAGACAGGCGGGCTGGATTTCACCGTCGCGGATGCCCCTGTTTTCGTTTTTGGCCTCTCCGTGGGCCGCTTTGATGCGCTGGATGCAGAAGGAGCATTTTTCCATCACGCCCTTGCTGCGGGCGGTGACATCCGGGTTGAGCTGCAGATTCAGCGGGCGGGGCCACTGCCAGGTGAACCAGTTGAAGCGTCGCACTTTGTAGGGGCAGTTCTGGGAGCAGAAGCGCGTGCCGATGCAGCGGTTGTAGATTTGGTTGTTGAGCCCCTCCTTGGAGTGGTGCGGGGCGTAGACCGGGCAGACCGCTTCGCAGGGCGCGTTGTCGCAGTGCTGGCACATCATCGGCAGGAAGATCACCTGGCGCTCGTCCTGGGGGTCCAGGTAGCGCTCCACCCGCAGCCAGGCCATCTCGCGGCCTTCGATGATGCGCTGGGCGCCCACCACCCCGATGCTGTTCTCGGCGTAACAGGCCGCCGCGCAGGCGCCGCAGCCGATGCAGCGGTCCAGGTCGACCACCATCGACCAGCGGTAGTCGGCGTGCTCGTGGGCGGGGTAGACGTCGCGTTTGGGGTCGTAGCCCTCGGGCAGCGGCAGGGTCAGGGGGAAATCCCACATGGTTAGCCCCGCCTTGGGCGGGTGCGCGTCGTCGTGCGCCGCGGGCTGCAGGGGGGCTGTCAGGGCGATCTTGCGGCCGTGCTGGATCCGGCTGCCGTCGGTGTGGGCGAGCGCCATACGCTTGCCGGTGGGGGAGAGCAGCACCTCGCCGGCGGCGAAGGCGGGCCCGCCGGAGATTGCATCGGTTTCCGGCGGCAGCAGGCCGAGGGGGCTAACGCCCTCACCTTGGGCATAGTGGCCGTAGGCGCTGTGGCCCTGGCCGATGGCCATCGCCAGAACGCCCGGCCGGACCCCGACGGTCTCGTAGACCGGGGCCTCCAGGGTGCCGTGGGCGGAGCGCACCGCTACCACGTCCGCATGGCGGATCCCCTGGGACGCAAGGGTCTCGGGGTGGGCCAGCAGGGGGGTCTGCCAAGCCACCTTGGTCAGCGGGTCAGGGATTTCGCACAGCCAGGGGCGGTTGGCGCCCCGGCCGTCGAAAAACCGGATGGAGGGCGCGGCCACCAGTGTCAGGCCGGGTGCGGCGGCGGGCAGCGCCCCGAAACCGGCCGGCAGTTCGGTTGGCAGGGAGGTCCGGGCGGGGCTGGCCGGAGGCTCGAAG
>JBAPYE010000173.1:0-2545 GCA_049284575.1 Desulfobacterales bacterium | reverse complement strand
GGCCTGCCGGATCTGGCCGTCAACCTCGACCTGCACACCCGCCGGGAGCCGACCACCGAGCGCGCCTGGCATGGCCTGCGGGCCGATCTGGAGGCGGCCATCGCCACCGGCCGCTGCGGGATCATGATCCACCACCAGCGCATGAACGCCGCCGCCGCCGCTTTTTTGGATGCGCTGCTGGCGGCGCTGGCGGCCCATGGGGGCTTTCAGCTGGCGGGAATGCCGGCGCTGGCCGAAAGCGACCGCCGGCCGGGCGAGAGGGGGATTCGGTGATGGCTGTGGATCAGACCACTTCGGCAGGAAGCGCCACCACGGGCGATCAGGTGGCCCGGCAGGTGGTCCTGCCGTTTAGAAAATCGGTCGAAATCGCTTTCAAAAGCATCCGGGCGCGCTTCTTCCGCTCCCTGATCACGACCCTCAGCCTGGTGCTGGCGGTTTCTTTTCTGAGCTTCGTCAACGTCGGTACCGATATGGCCAACGGGCTGCTGGCGACCGGCGACCCCGCCGTGCACCAGCGCCTGACCTCCGCCGGCTACGACATCGGCCCGCGGGACATCAGCGTCGGCAGCAGCCCCAAGCAGCGCTGGATCGTGATCCTCTCGCTGCTGGTGTGCGTGGTGGGCATCGTCAACGCCCAGCTGATGGCGGTCACCGAGCGCTTCCGCGAAATCGGCACCATGAAATGCCTGGGGGCCCTGGACCGCTTCATTCTGCGTCTGTTCGTACTGGAGGCCGGCATGCAGGGGCTGGCCGGGGCTGCCATCGGGGCCGCGGCCGGCGGCCTGTTTGCGGTCCTAAACGCCTGGATCGCCTTCGGCACCCAGGCCCTGCGGATGCTGCCGGCCGGGGCGGTGACGGCCTCGATCCTGTCGGCCACCGGGGTGGGCATCGCCCTCAGCCTGCTGGGGGTGCTCTACCCGGCGGCGGTCGCGGCCCGCATGCAGCCGGTGGAGGCCATGCGCGTGGAGCAGTGACCGCCGGCGCGCTCCGATCCGCATTCACCCGCATCAGCCCGGGGGGACCATGAGCAAAACCCGCAACATCGTCCGCGTCTCCAGGATCACCAAGACGTTCAAACTCGGCAAGGTGCTGGTGGAGGCCCTCAAGGGCATCGACCTGGAAATCGCCGCCGGCGACTACATTTCCATCATGGGGCCCTCGGGGTCGGGCAAGAGCACGCTCTTTAACATGATCGGCGGCCTGGACAAGCCCTCCGCCGGCAAGGTCTTCATCGACGAGGTGGACATCGCCCAGCTGGACGCCTACGAGCTCGCCTGGCTGCGGTGCCGCAAGATCGGCTACATCTTTCAGACCTTCAACATCATCCCGGTCATGACGGCCCTTGAAAACGTCACCTTACCCATGACCTTCGCGGGCGTGAACAACGACGAGGCGATCGAAAAGGGCATCGGGCTGCTCCATCTGGTGGGGCTCGGAGACCGCTTCGAGCACAAACCCAGTGAACTCTCCGGCGGGCAGCAGCAGCGGGTGGCCATCGCCCGGGCGCTGGCCAACGACCCGGCCATTATCCTGGCCGATGAACCCACCGGCAACCTGGACCTCACCACCGGCGAGGAGATCATCGCCCTGCTCAAGCAGATGAGCCAGGAACGGGGGGTGACGGTGATCTCGGCCACCCATGATTTCAAGATGCTCAACGTCTCCGACCAGGTAATCTGGATCCGCGACGGGTTGATCGACAAGATCGAGGACCGCGAAGAGCTTTCCATTTCGGTGGGCCGGATCGACTCCCGATAACAGGGGCCACGGGGAAAAAATTACGCACCCGGCGCAACCCCGTGACGGTATTTTTAGCGCCTCCCCGGCCCCAAGGCCGATGGGAGGGGCTTTTTCAGGCGCCGGCAGGTGACCGCAAATGGCAACTCCAGGTGTCACGCCGCAACAGGCCCGTTTCGCGCTCCGCCGGGGGTGCGTGCTGGCGGTCCTGGCGATCCTGGCCGTCGCGGCGGCTGCAGCCGCCGCCCAGGGGACCGGCAGTTTTGCCGAAACCCTCGAGGCCCTCAGTGCCTGGGAGGATCGCAGCAGCGGCACCCCCGGCAACCGCGCCGCCGCCGAATACATCCGCGGCCGTTTCACGGCCCTGGGGTTTGAAAGCGTGGGCACTCACCGCTTCGCCCTGCCGCTGCGCCGCCACACCCGCAGCACCTTCAGCCTGCCGGAGCGCGGCCGCAGCACGCCGCTTCACCCCCTGCGCGGCAACGCCATCTCCCCCGGCACCATCGGCCCCGAAGGCCTCAGCGGCCCGTTGATCTACGTGGGCCCGGGGGACCTGCCGAATTTCAACGGCACCCCGGTGGCCGGTGCCATCGTCCTGATGGACCTGGCCTCCGGCCGCAACTGGCTGCACGCGGCCAACCTGGGCGCCAAGGCCCTCGTCTACGTGGACCGGGGGGACTCTGCGCGAACACTCTTCGAGGAGAAGCACGAGCTTTCCCCCATCCGCTTCCCGCGCTTCTGGCTGCCGCTGGAGGCCGCCCGGGCGCTTCTGGGTGATTTCGAGGGGGCCGTCGGCAGCGTGCTGGCC
>JBAPYE010000172.1:0-2516 GCA_049284575.1 Desulfobacterales bacterium | reverse complement strand
CCGATGGCCCGCAATTGCGCCACAAGGGACGTGCCGCTGGGGCCAGTGGTCGCCGGTCGCGGATTTTCGGCAGCGCCTGCGCTTCCAGCCGACCGGTCCGGCGACTTTTCGGTGGACGAGGCCTGGCGCCGGGGGGCTTCCGAGGGACCTCGGGCCTGGATGGTCTGCAGGGTCTCGTAGGCCGCGTTGACCTCCTTGAGGCGCTCTTCGGCCAGCCTCTGCTGGTCGGGGTCGCCGGTAAAGCGGTCCGGGTGAAAGAACTTGACCTGGGTCTTGTAGGCCTGGTGGACGGCTTCGGGCGAGGCCGCGGCCTGGATGCCCAGCACTTCGTAACAGCGTTGCAGTTCCATCGATCTCCTCGGCTGATCGGCCGTAAGCGGGCCGTTGGTAAACCCCCAAAATAAATTCGTAGTACATTCACGTCCCAATTACAAGCATTTCCCCATAACCCCAACCCAACCTGTTTTTCCTTAGGTGCAGTTGTTACTCCACCGATCAGGCGGCCCGCATCCAAAGGCAGTCAATGGCATCCAGCGCCATGTGGATCACCAGCCCCAGACCCACCAGACGCAGCCGCGGAAACAGGAGCATCAACAGGTAGGCCCCGATGGCGGGGGGACCGTGCAGCGGGTGAAAGCCGATGCGGCAGCGGTCAGGGGCGTAGATCGGAACGGCGAGGAGATGGTCGAGGTCCACCAGCAGGGTCAGCACCATCACCCACCAGGCGCGCAAGCGGTGGTGCTGGAAACCAAAGCGGGCCACCGCTGCCGGCGCCAGGAAGTGCAGCGCGATGTGGATGGTGGCCCGCACCGCTCAGCGCCCCACGGCCGACGGCATCACCGGGCCTCCAGGGCTTCGAGCAATTGGCCGGCCTGTGCGTTTTCCGGGTCCCGCGCCAGGACGGCCTGCAGTTCGGCACGTGCGCCGTCTCTGTCGCCGCTTTGGATGCAGATCAGCGCCAGCTGCAGGCGGGCGTCGATGTGGTCCGGATCCAAAAGAACGGCTTGGCGCAAACGGGCTTCGGCCGCCGGACTGTCGCCGGCCGCCTGAAGCGCCAGGGCCAGGCCGAAATGGTTATCGGCTCCGTCGGGGTTGAGGGCCAGGGCCTGTTGAAAGGCCGCCAGCGCCTTCGGCGCCTGGTCGAGTTCCAGGTAGGCCATGCCGGCGTTGAAAAAGAGCCCCTCGTCGTGGGTGTAGCCCAGCGTCTGGGCCCGCTCGTAGCAGACGATTTCACGGGCGTGGTCCCCGGTTTGACCCCGGGCATATCCCAGATGATACCAGGCGAGGGCGTTGTCCGGCTGGGCCTCAAGAAGTTGTTCATGCAGCCGGATCCCCAGCTGATACGCTTCCCGGTTCAGGGCTGCGTCGGCTTCAGAATCGCACTGCCAGCGGGGGGCGGCCGGCGGCGGCGCCTGGGGTGCGGTGCCCGCGCAGCCGCTCAGCGCCACAAAGAGCGCAATCCCGGGCAGGAGCAGACTCCCCGGCCTTGCACGCCAAAACCGCCGCGCGTCGTACCGTCGAATTTGAAGCATAAGCTGCATGTCTTCTCACCTTTGGCCGCTCTTTTTGAAAATTCGTTCCTCTCAGATGAAAAATTACCCACGGGTGCCGCTCCTTAACTTATCCAGGCCTGAATTACGTCCGCGGCAAGGCTGGCGGCCATGGCGATCATTACCATTCCGGAGAGGATGTCGGAGTGGCGCCGGTAGCGGCGGGCCAGGCCGGAGGCGCCGGTTCCCAGCAGTAGCAGCCCGGGCAGGGTGCCGAGGCCGAAGGCCAAGGTCATCAGGGCCCCCGGCAGGAAGCCGCCGGCGGGCAGGGCGCGTGCAAACGCGGCGAAGGACAGGCCGCAGGGCAGAAATCCCAGCACCATTCCGAGCACCAACATGCCGCTGCCGCTGCGGCCGCCGCCGGCCGAGCGCAGGATGCGGCCGAACCCGGGGATTTTCTCGGGTGCCGCTAGGGACATCCAGGCCGGCTCGCGGATGATTTCCAGGCGCGAGAGGCCGAAGACCAGCAGGAACGCCGCGGCCAGCAGGGAAAAGCCGACTTGCAGGCGGGCGATCCAGGCCAGGGGGTCGAGGCCGCTGCGCCCGGCCAGCTGCGAGAGGCCAAGTCCCACCGTGCCCATGGTGCCGCCCACGACCGTGTAGGTCCCGATGCGTCCCAGATGGTAGAAGAGGTGGGCGCTCATACGGCCGCTTCGGGCCGGGAAGGCGAACACCAGCGGGCCGCACATGCCGACACAGTGGCCGGTTCCGAGAATGCCCAGCAGAAAGAGGGCGTATAGGTCCGCGTGGGGCATCCTGCCGTTTCCTTTGGTCCGGGCGCGGGGCGCGGCCGGCGGTTTTGCGCACGGCGGGCCGGGCGCCAGCCCGTCGCGGCGCCTTACGATAGCACTTTCCGGGGCCGTCTGGAAGCGTCCGCGGCCGCCGCGCGGGTTGCTATTTGGCGTTTTTTCGCTTAGGAATACTGCAGGCCGCGGACAGCGCCCGCGGACGCTTGATCGGTATAAG
>JBAPYE010000171.1:0-8371 GCA_049284575.1 Desulfobacterales bacterium | reverse complement strand
CGCCCGGGCTGGGGTCTATCTGCACGGACGGGCCGCGGACGGTGTGGCCCGCCAGGTGGCGCCGTGGGGGTATCTGGCCTCGGAGGTGATGGCCGCCATTCCCCGTCAGTTCCGGGAGTTGACCGGGGGGCCGGATCCGGCGATAGCCGTTGCCGCCGATTTTTGAGCCATCCGATCAACGGCCTTGGCGACATTTCTGACAGAAAGGCGGTCGGGGGGTGAGGGGCGGCCGCTGACGGAAAGCCTCATGACAGACAGGATCCAGATCATCACCCGCTCGGTCGGCGAAACCCAGGCCCTGGCCCGCGCGCTGGGCGCCCGGATGGCGACGGGTATGGTGGTGGCCCTGACGGGGGACCTCGGCAGCGGCAAAACCGCCTTCGTGCAGGGGTTGGCCGAAGGCCTGGAAGTCCCGAAGGATTACATCATCACCAGTCCGACCTTCACCCTGGTGAACGTCTATCCCGGTCGGGTGCCGCTCTATCACGCCGATCTCTACCGGCTTGCGGAGGCGGCCGTCGATCTGACGGCGCTCGGCCTGGATGAGATGGTCGGCGGCGACGGGGTGCTGGCCATCGAGTGGTCCGAACGGCTGCCGCAGGGCTACTTGACCGATTACCTTGCGGTTCAGCTTGAATTCCACCAAGATGATGCCCGTCGGATCACCCTTGCCGGCACTGGACGTGACAGCGCCGATCTGATAAATACCCTCGCCGAATCCCAGTCGCCCCGGCAGAAGGCGTCAGACATCCGGTCGCCGAAATAAATTCGACATGCCGGCCGGCGGTGTTTTTGCACCGCGTCCGGTTCGAAAACGCACCGCCCGACGGCGGCTCTTTTTTAGGCCGCCATCGTTCTTAGAACCCAAAACCGAGGCACAGACGCTCATGGCCCTCATCGTTCAAAAGTTCGGCGGCACCTCGGTGGCCTCTCTCGACCGCATTCGCAATGTGGCCAAACGGGTCACCAAAACCTATGACCAGGGCAACGACGTGGTGGTCATTCTCTCGGCCATGGCCGGGGTGACCGACGGGATCATCGAAATGGCCCGCAAGGTGACGCCGGATCCCGACAAGCGGGAACTCGATGTTCTCCTGGCAACCGGCGAGCAGACCACGGCGGCGCTGCTGGCCATGATGCTCAAGGACCTGAAATACCCTGCCCAGTCCCTGCTGGGATTCCAGGTCAAGGTGCTCACCGACGATAAGTTCGGCAACGCCCGGATCCGCGATATCGGCGGCGGGCCAATCCCGGATTTGTTGGAGCGGCGCAATATCGTGGTGGTGGCGGGCTTCCAGGGCAGTGACTTCAACGGCAACATCACCACCCTGGGCCGCGGCGGCTCGGACACTTCGGCAGTCGCCATCGCCGCGGCCCTCAAGGCGGATATTTGCGAAATCTACACCGATGTGGACGGCATCTACACCGCGGACCCCAACATCTGTCACAAGGCGCGCAAGCTCCACGCCATCTCCTACGACGAGATGCTGGAGATGGCCAGCCTCGGGGCCAAGGTGCTCCAGATCCGGTCGGTGGAGTTTGCCAAAAAATACAGTGTGCCGATTCACGTGCGATCCTCCTTTGTGGACGAGGAGGGTACCATGGTGGTGGAGGAGGATTCCTACATGGAAAGAGTTGTCGTATCCGGCGTGACCTGTGACAAGCATCAAGCCCGCATCACCCTGGTGCAGGTCCCCGATCGGCCCGGGGTCGCCCATAAGGTCTTTTCGCCGATCGCCGAAGCCCGCATCCTGGTGGACATGATCATTCAGACCTCCCCCTCCGGCGGGTGCAATGACATCACCTTTACCGTTCCGCGAAGCGATTACCGCCAGGCCATGGAGATTGAAGAGCGGGTGGCGGCGGAGATCGGTGCCAAAGCCGTCCAGGGTCGCGACGATATCGCCAAGGTGTCGGTGACCGGGCTGGGAATGAAAAGCCACTCCGGAGTCGCCACCACAATGTTTGCGGCGCTGGCCAGTGAAAACATCAATATCCGACTGATCAGCACTTCGGAAATCCGAATTTCCTGTGTGATCGACGAAAAATATGCGGAGCTGGCCGTTCGGGTGCTGCACTCGGCGTTCGGGCTGGACCAGGAGCCGCCGCAACCGGAGTAGGCTGTCCGGCGGCGCTTCTGCTGGGGCTTTGGGGGGTGGATCACATTCAGCTCACACCTCCCCGAGGGCGTGCGCGATTTTGCTCTGGGGGAGTTTCTGCGCCCCGTCCCCTGAATCCCGCGGCCGTCGCTTTATTTGGAAGTGGCCGCAGGGGGGCCGGGCGGGCTTTTCGAATCAGGCTGCAGGGCCGATCCGATTTCTCGGTTGGTGCGCGCCAGGGCGTCCTGGATGTCTTCGGCTTCCAGCAGGGGGCGGCCGATCACCAGCAGGTGGGCGCCGGCCCGGATGGCCTCGGCCGGCGTGGCGGTGCGCTGCTGGTCGTCGTCGCGGGTGTACCAGGCGGGGCGAATCCCCGGGCAGATTTTTTTGATGGGAAGCGCGTGGATTTCCTGCAGGTCGCGGGCCGAGCAGACCAGATAGCCGTAGCGGCCGGCGGCCTCGCGCGCCATGCCGGCCACCATGGCTGCAATGCTGGGGCCGCGGTAATAGCGCTTGAAGTGCTCCGGCCCGATGGAGGTCAGGACGGTGACGCCGGCCAGATTGTCCCCGCTGAGGCCTTCCGCCGCCGGGTCGTAGCCGGCGGTGCAGTGCACTGTGGTGATGTCGGCGCCGGCGGCGAGATGCCGGCGCAGGGACTCGGTCATGGCGCTGGGGATGTCGTAGAGCTTGAAATCCAGCATCACACGGCCGTAAGGCCTGATGTCCGCAAGGACCCCAAGCCCCCGGTCGAGCACCGCGCGCCTGATCTTGTAGCCCCACACCAGACCACTGGTGCGGGTGATGATCGCGCGGGCCTGATTCCAGGGAAGATGGTCGAGAGGCAGGATGATCCGGCTTTCCATGGCAGTTTCCTTCATCGGTTATGGATCCATCAAATTTTTGGGCATATTTTGGAAGCAGATGTTCGGGGCGCCCGGGGAAATCGGAGCCGGCTGAAATGCCCTGGCCCCCGCAGCGTTCATATCGGAATTCCGGTGGGACGAAAACCCATTTTTCGGTGAATTCCAGAAATTTGGACCTAATGAATTATTACGTCGTGTTTAACGCCTTTTTGATTGGAAAAACCCAGCCGCGCGGGCCGAAGGCGGTGCAAGAGACCCGCGCCGGGATATTCCCCGACCCGTCGATGCTGTCGACGGCCGGTCGCGGTGTGCAACCGGCAAAGCGGCGGCCTCTGACAAGGAAAACGCATGTCACCCGATGACAGCCAACGCGATCTGCTGCGAATGCTGCCCGGCGTCGACCGGATTCTCGCGTCGTTGGGACAGCGTGGCGACCTTCTCGATGTGCCCAAAACCGTCCTGGTGCGCTGTGCCCGTTTGACGCTGGATGCGTGGCGGAAGCGGATTCTGACCGGCGGCGTCTCGGCGCCTGCGGAAGGCCCGGCCCTGGAGACGATTGTCGCCCAGGTCCTGGGGCGGGTTTCCGAGGAGATGACCCCCAATCTCAAACGGGTGATCAATGCCACCGGCATCGTCGTTCACACCAATCTCGGCCGCTCGCTGCTGGCCGCGGCGGTTCTGGAGAACCTGGCGGGAATCGCCAGCCGCTATTCCAACCTGGAGTTCGATCTGGCGGCCGGCAGACGCGGCTCCCGCTATACGGCGGTCGAGGACGTTCTCTGCGAGATCAGCGGTGCCGAGGCGGCCATGGTGGTCAACAACAATGCCGGGGCGGTGCTGCTGTGCCTGGAAACCCTGGCCCGGGGACGAAAGGTGATCGTCTCGCGCGGGGAGTTGGTGGAGATCGGCGGCGCCTTTCGGATCCCGGATGTCATGGCCAAAAGCGGCGGCATCCTCAGTGAGGTGGGGACCACCAACCGTACGCACCTGCGGGACTATGCCGGCGCCGTCGATGACCAAACCGCGCTGCTGCTCAAGGTCCACAAGAGCAATTACAGTATCGTCGGGTTCTCCGCCGAGGTGTCGCTGCGGGAGCTGGTGGCGCTCGGCGCCGAGCGTGGGCTGCCGGTGATGGAAGACTTGGGCAGCGGGACGTTTATCGACTTTTCGGAATACGGGCTGGCCAAGGAGCCCACGGTCCAGGAATCCGTGGCGGCCGGCGCCGATGTGGTCACCTTCAGCGGCGACAAGCTTCTCGGCGGCCCGCAGGCGGGGCTGATTGTCGGGAGGCGGGCGGCCATCGCGCGCATCAAGAAAAACCCCATCACGCGTGCGCTGCGCATCGACAAGTTGACCCTGGCGGCCCTGGAGAGCACCTTGCGGCTTTACCGCGACCCGCGGCGCGCCGTGGCGGAGATCCCCACCCTGCAGATGATCACGATGCCCTTCGCGGTCACCGAGGGCCGCGCCCGGCAGCTGCGTGAAGCGCTCGCGGCACTGGGGGATGCGCGTTTGGGGATCTCCCTGCGCGAGCTGGCCTCCAAGGCCGGCGGCGGCGCCCTGCCGCTGCTGGACTTGCGCAGCTTGTGCGTGGGGGTCAGCATCCGGGGGCTTTCCGCCAGCCGCGTGGAGGCGGCCCTGCGGGCCGGCGCCCCGCCGGTTATCACGAGGATTGAAGATGACCTGGTGATCCTGGATCCCCGCACACTTCAGGAAGGCGAGGCCGCCATCCTTGTCGACGCTTTTGCAACCCTACTGAAAAGAGCCCCGACATGACCCAAAACGACCCGAAAATTGAGACCCGCGGCGGCTCCGGCCGCGAATTTCTCTTCTCCCGCAACGAGCCCCCCGCCGGCCAACCGGCGGCGGTGCGCGCGGCTGAGCCGATGCTGGGCGGTGTGCCGGCCAAAGCCTCACCCTTCTCCGCCGATGAACAGGCCGAAACGGCATTTCTGGCGCGGGCCATGCCGCGGCTGGCCAGCGCGGGCGGCTTCGGGACGCTCGCCATCCGCATCGACCCCCTGGAGGCCGCCGGCGACGGGCAACCCGACACCCGGATGGACGCCCTCCGCAGGATTCTCGGGGAGGTCCTGGAGCGCCTGTGTCGCGATCAAAACGGCCTCTGGGCCGAGATCGGGGGCGACGCGCTCGCCTGTTTTCTGCCCGGACGAAACACTCCGCAGTGCCGCGAGGCCGCCCGGAGCATCCAGCAGGCCCTCTCCGAGCGGCGGCCGGAAACCGTGACCGTCGGTATCGCCATGTTTCCCTGCATCAATTACCACCGGCGC
Organism: Desulfobacterales bacterium; assembly: GCA_049284575.1. GTDB lineage: Bacteria > Desulfobacterota > Desulfobacteria > Desulfobacterales > JAABRJ01 > JAABRJ01. Next base: position 3,121 of record JBAPYE010000171.1, on the reverse strand, counting down.
CAGATGCTCGCCAACGCCCGCAAGGCCGTTGACCACGCCGCTTTTTTCGGGCCCGGCAGCCGGGTCGTGTTCGACGCGGTCAGTTTAAACATCAGCGGCGACCGCTTCTACCAGGAGGGGGATTTCGACGGGGCCGTGGAAGAGTTCAAGCGGGCGCTCCTGCTGGACCCCACCGAGGTCAACGTGCACAACAGTCTCGGGGTCTGCTACGGGCTTCTGGGGCGCTTGGATGAGGCCCTGGCGGCCTTCGAGGCCGCCGTTTTCCTGGATCCAGACGAAGCCCTGGCGCGCTACAACAGCGGCCTGGTGCACATGCTCCAGGCACGCAGCGACGAAGCCCTGGCGTGTTTTCACGCAGCTGCCCGGATCTCCCCCGACCTTTTCGAGGTGGCCTTTCAAACCGGCAAGCTCTACCTGATCAAGGGCGAGCCCGCCCAGGCGCTCGCTTTTTTGGAAAAAGCGGCCGGGCTCCAGCCCGCGGCCGGCCCCGCCCAGGCGTGTCTCGGGCAGTGTTACGAAGCCCTGGGGCGCCCCCAAGAGGCCATCGCCGCCTACAAGCGGGCCGTCAAACAAAACCCCGGCGACGCCGCCTCGCTGTCGGCCATCGGGCACCTCTTCGATCTTCAGGGGGAAAACCCGGAGATCGCTACCCTCTTCTGCCGGCAGAGTGTGGCCCTGGAACCGACCAGTGGCCTGTATCACTACCGCCTGGGGCACCTGCTGCTCAAGCAGGACCAGGTCGCGGCGGCGCTCGAGGCTTTCGAGGCCGCCCGCGAGCGCGGCCACGATGCCCGGGCGGAGATCGACAGCCTTCAACGCCGCCTCACCGCCAGGGCGTCCTGAAAGCCGGAGGCGCGCCCCCGTGGATCCCACCCATCAGATTCTGACCATTCTCGCGGACGCCCTGGCGGTCAAGGACGCCTTTATCCGGCAGCAGGTCGAGGAGATCCGCGCGGCCGCCGATCTGCTGGCCACCACCCTGGCGGCCGGCGGCAAGCTGCTGATTTTCGGAAACGGCGGCAGCGCCGCCGACGCCCAGCACATGGCCGCCGAATTCATCAACCGCTTTCAGTTGGAGCGCCAGCCCCTGCCGGCCATCGCCCTGACCACCGACACTTCGGTGATCACCAGCATCGGCAACGACTACGGTTTCGACCACATCTTTTCCAAGCAGGTCCAGGCGCTGGGGCGTGCCGGGGACGTGGCTCTCGGAATCAGCACCAGTGGCAATTCGCCCAACGTTCTGCGGGCCATCCAGACCGCCGCCGCGCGGGGGTTGCTGACCATCGTTCTGACCGGGGGCGGCGGCGGCGAGCTGGCGGGGAAGGCCGATCATGTTTTCCGTGTGCCCTCAGCGGTCACCGCCCGCGTTCAGGAGGCCCACATCACGCTGGTGCACATCTGGTGCGATCTGGTGGAGAGGATCCTCTTTCCCCAAGCCGTTCCTTGAACCCAAGACCCCCCCGAGGAATCCATTGCATGCCGAAACGACGCTTCAGCCCGATCGCACTCGAAGATTTGCACACCTATTCCCTCAAGGACCGTCCTAGCAAGGTCGGCACGGCCGACTTCGCCGCCAGCTGGCAGGCCGGGGGGCGCTTCAGGGAGTTTATCGAAAGCCTGCCCCGGGTGCTGGCGGCCGAGGACCTGCGGCTGGTGGCGGCCGCAGTGGCGGCGGCCTGCCGCGGGGGGCGGACCGTCCTGGCGGGTATGGGCGCCCACGTGATCAAGGTCGGGCTCAACCCGGTGGTCGTGGATTTGATGACGCGGGGGATCCTGAGCGGGATCGCCCTCAACGGCGCCGGAATCATCCACGACTATGAACTCGCCCTCGTGGGGCGGACCTCTGAAGATGTGGCCGCCGGACTCGGCGCCGGCGCCTTTGGAATGGCGCGGGAAACCTGCGAGTTTCTCGGGGAGGCCATCCGCCGGGCCGAGCGCGAGGACATCGGACTGGGGGAGGCGGTCGGACGCCAGATCCTGGACGCCCGACTGCCGTTTGCGGGCGACAGCATCCTGGCGGCCGGGGTGCGGTTGGAGATCCCGGTGACCGTTCACGTGGCCATTGGAACCGACATCATACACATGCACCCACAGTTTGACCCCCGGGCCGCGGGCGCGGCCAGCCACCGCGATTTTCGGACCTTCGCGGCCATGGTGGCGAGCCTGCAGGGCGGGGTGTATCTCAACATCGGATCGGCCGTGATTCTGCCCGAGGTTTTTCTCAAGGCCCTCAGCCTGGTGCGCAACCGCGGCTTTCAGGTCTCCGATCTGACCACCGTGAACCTGGATTTCATCCGCCAGTATCGGCCCCTGACCAACGTGGTCAACCGCTCGACCTTAGGCGGCGGCCGGGGGATCAACCTCGTGGGTCACCACGAGATTATGCTGCCGCTGATCGCCGCCGCCATCATAGAGCAGCTGGCGGGCACCGATTGATTTAACGCTTGCAAGGGTTTATATTTGCTTATTTCAAGGAGATCAACCAATGCCGATCTACGAGTACCACTGTCAAAAATGCGGTCATGACTTCGAGTACCTGCTGTTGGGCGCCGAGGAGCCCGAGTGCCAGGTCTGCCACAGCAAGGAGGTCTGTCGTCTGATGTCCGCCTGTGGGTTTGTTTCCAAGGGCAGCGGCGGCCAGACGCTCAAAACCACGGCCGCGACCTCCTCGTGCAGCGGCTGCACCGCGGGCAGCTGCGCCGGGTGCGGCCACTGATGGCGCAGGCGATCGTCATCGGCACCCGCGGCAGCCAGCTGGCCTTGTGGCAGGCCAACTGGGTGCGCAGCGCCATCATCGACCGGTTTCCCGATGCGACGGTCGAACTGCGGGTCATCAAGACCAAGGGGGATAAAATTCTCGATGTGGCGCTGGCCAAAGTTGGGGGCAAGGGGCTTTTCGTCAAGGAGATCGAAGAGGCGCTGCTCGCCGGCCGGATCGATGTGGCCGTCCACAGCATGAAGGACATGCCGGCCGATATCCCCGAGGGGCTTTGGATCGGCGCCGTGCCCGAACGCGAAAACCCGTTGGACGTCCTGATCACGCGCACCGGGGGGCCGCTTGGAACGCTGCCCGAAGGGGCGCGGGTCGGCACCAGCAGCCTGCGCCGCGGGGCCCAGC
>JBAPYE010000170.1:0-30192 GCA_049284575.1 Desulfobacterales bacterium | reverse complement strand
GAACATGTGCGGCGCGGTTCACTGCTCGGACATCGCGATCCTCGGCTATCACCGCAAGCCGCCGATCCTGGATCACGAATATTTGGACAAGATGTGCGAGATCCCGCTGGCGATCGCCGCCTGCCCGACCGCCGCCATCAAGCCCGCCAAGATTGAGCTGCCCAACGGGACCAAGGTCAACTCCGTGGCCGTGAACGAGTCCCGCTGCATGTTCTGCGGCAACTGCTACACCATGTGCCCGTCGATGCCCCTGGCCGACACCGAAGGTGACGGCATCGTGCTGATGGTGGGTGGCAAGGTCTCCAACCGCATCAGCAACCCGAAGTTCTCCAAGGTTGTCGTGGCCTTCATTCCCAACGAAATGCCGCGCTGGCCGACCATGACGGATACCATCAAAAAGATCGTCGAAACCTACGCCGCCGGCGCCAACAAGTACGAGCGTCTGGGCGATTGGGCCGAGCGGATCGGATGGGAGAGATTCTTCGAGAAGTGTGAACTGGAATTTACCCACCATCTGATCGATGATTTCCGTGATCCCGCCTACTATACCTGGCGCCAGACCTCGAACTTCAAATTTTAACACGTGAACCCTTTCGGGGGGTGTGCTTGCGCGCCCCCCGATTCCCAAAGAAAAGAGGCATCATCATGGAATACGCCGAACAATGCGAAAAAATCGTTGAGGAACTGAAGAAAAAATCGAAAAGCAAATCCAAGTTTTATTTCAATGATCTGTCAAAAATCTTGGATCTCAAACCACGGGATGCCAAGAAGGTCGTCAACAAGATGGTGATCGACGGCATCCTGGAATATTGGTCCAGCGGCAGCACCTCCATGTATGGCCTGAAGGGGGCCGGCAAGCAGGCAGGGGCCGAGCACGAAGAATAACCCCCCTTTTGCGGTGTTTTGGGCGGGGACTCCAGACATTTAAGGCCTCCTAACAAATGGAATTTCCCAGAATCGTCATTTCAGCCTTAAGGGGGGGTTCGGGGAAAACCATCCTGTCCATCGGCGTCATTGCGGCGCTGACCCACAGCGGCAAAACAGTTGTCCCATTCAAAAAAGGGCCCGATTACATTGATGCGGGCTGGCTTGCCCTGGCGGCCGGCCGGCCCTGCTACAATCTCGACACGTTCTTAGCCTCCAAAGAAGACGTCCGCGCCTCGTTTTTAAAACACGCCGAATCAGCCGACATGGCCGTGGTGGAAGGCAACCGCGGCCTGTTCGACGGCATCGACAGCGGTGGTGCCACCAGCACCGCGGAATTGGCCAAACTGCTGCAGGCGCCGGTGATCCTCTGCATCGACTGCACCAAGTCCACCCGCACGATGGCGGCCGTGGTGATGGGCTGCCAGCGGTTCGACCCGGAGGTCAAGATCAAGGGGGTGGTGCTCAACCGGGTGGCCGGCGCCCGCCACGAGCGCACCCTTCGCACCAGCATCGAATCCCTCTGCGGGGTTCCGGTCGTGGGGGCCCTTCCCAAACTGGACCACCAGCGCTTCCCCGAAAGACATATGGGCCTGGTTCCGACCCCTGAACACCACTGGGCCCGGGACGCCATTGCGGCTGCCGCTGAAATCGCCCGCACCCACCTCGATCTGAAGGCCATCGAATGTCTCGCGGCCGACGACTGTCGCCCCCCCTTGACCCACGCCTCTGCGGCGCCGGTCATCGGCCGCCAGAGCGCCGGTCCGCTCGCACCCCCGCCCCCCCCGCAGGACGAAAGCGTGCCAGCGCGCCCGCGCATCGGCATTATTCGCGATTCCGCCTTCCAGTTCTACTACCCTGAAAATATAGACGCGTTGGTTGCCGAAGGGGCCGACCTGGTTTACATCAGCCCGCTGCGGGATACCCGCATGCCCGCCTTGGACGGGCTTTACATCGGCGGCGGGTTTCCGGAAACCCATGTCCGGGAGTTATCTGAAAATCGGGCCTTCCGGGACGTTCTCAAAAGTCTGGCGGAGGACGGGCTGCCCATTTACGCCGAGTGCGGCGGGTTGATGTATCTCGGCAGGCAGCTGGTGATGGCGGGCCGCGCCTACCCCATGGCCGGCGTGCTGCCGATCGTGTTCGGGTTTTCCGAGAAACCCCAGGGGCATGGGTACACGATTGTCAGCGTCGAGGCCGAAAACCCCTTTTTTGCGGTGGGTACTGAACTCAGAGGACACGAATTTCATTACTCCCACGTCCTGCAATGTGACGATACCGACCGGCGCACGGTGTTTCAAATGAAAAAGGGGGTGGGGCTTGCCGGCAAACGCGACGGCATCTGCTACAAAAATGTTCTCGCCACCTACACCCACCTGCATGCCCTGGGGACCCCGCAATGGGCGAGGGCCATGGTCAGAAACGCCCGCGCCTACCAGCGCAAAAAACAACAGGGTGCCCCCACCCTGTAGAGAGGGAAGCACCCCGTGTTGATTTTCCGCGCGCCAAAGCCGTGAATCACCCCGCCCCGCGCTGCTGAAGCGATTCTTTCGCTCAGCCCTGCTTGGGATGGCAGGTGGTGCAGGTCACCGGTGCGGCCTTGGTGTTGTTTTTCTTGTTGAAATCTTTGTGGCAGGTGATGCAGTTTTGGTGCAGGGCCTCGGCGTGGTACTCCAGTTCGCGCTTTTTCTGTTCGGCCTTCGGCATTTTGGCTTCGCGCCATTCCTTTTTCAGTTCGCCGGGCACCGTGCCGGGTATTTTGTGGCAGGTGATGCACGGATCGACGTTGCCGCCCATCTGGAGATCTGTGAGCGGTTGGCCTTTGTCATCGTGATGGCAGTCGCCGCATGCGGCCTTGTATTCCTCGACGTGTTTTTTGTGGGTGAATTCGACGATGCCTTTGGTGTGCTTTTCATAGGCTTTGTTCTGCATCGTGATTACGTCGGGAACCTCGGTTCCGGCATAGATACCTGCGGCGATGAAGACGGTCGCCAGACCGACGAGCGCTGCGATAGTAAAAGACGGTTTTCTCTTCAACACCACGACCTCCTTATTTTGGGGTTTCCAGCACCACGATCTTCACAAGAGGGTTCATTGTTAGCAAGAGCACCGGATTCTGTCAACGCCAAACCTTTCCTGCGGCCTGGTGGGGATCCAGAAAATCTTCCAGCAGCAGCGCTCATTCCTGCTCGGGCGTCTTCCCCTCTTCGCTTTCGGTCGGCTTCGGCTTGGGGGTAAAGACACGGGCGCCGATAATGCTGACCTCGTAGAGCAGCATCAGCGGAAGCGCCATCATGATCTGGGTGACCACGTCCGGCGGGGTCAGTAATGCGGCGCCGGTGAAAAAAAGCAGAATGGCGTATTTTCTGTTTTTTTTAAGAAAGCCAACGGAGACGATTCCTAGCCGGGCCATCGCCGTGAGCACCAGCGGCATTTCAAACACGATCCCGAAGGCCAGCAGCAGCTTGGCGGAAAAGCTGAGATACTCCCGCATGGAGGGCAGCGGGCGGATGTGTTCGGTCGCGAACCCCAGAAAAAACTGAAACCCCCAGGGGAAAACGATAAAGTAACCGAACAGTGCGCCGCCCAGAAAAAACAGGGTTGAAAGAAAGACGATCGGCAAAAGCACCCGGCGCTCCCGCTGGTAGAGGCCGGGGGCCACAAACATCCAGAATTGGTATAGAATCACGGGTGCCGCCAGCATCAATCCCGCCAGCAAAGACACTTTCAGATAGGTAAAAAAAGCTTCCGGCAGGTTGGTGAAGATCAGGGTGTCGCCGCTTTGCATGACCCTGACGAGGGGGACGGTCAGCACCTGGAAGAGCTTTTCCTTGAAGCCGTAAGCGGCCACAAAACCGATTCCCACCGCGATAAAACAGACGATCAATCTTTTTCGCAGCTCCTCGAGATGCGCGGTAAAGGGAATTTTATCTTCCTCACGCATCTCTGGAGGCCTCTTTTTCCGTGGTTTGGGGCTCGGGAGCGTCGGCGGCTGGGCTGGCAGCGGGGGCGGATGGCGGTGGGTCTGGGGGTTCCCCCGCGGGTCGCGGTTGATCTAAATCAGTGGTTTGGGGGTGCGCCTCTTTTGCACTCGAGGATTCGACCGGACTGTTCATCTGATCGAAAGCCTGCTTGACGTCTTTCAACTCCGAATCGATTTGGATGCTTTCCTTCAGTTCGGTCGTGGCTTTTTTGAACTCCCCCAACGCCTTGCCGAGGGAGCGCGCTAGATCCGGAAGCTTCTTGGGGCCGATGACGATCAGGGCAACGGCCAGAATGAGAAGCAGTTCAGGCATACCAATCCCAAACATAGCGCACTCCTTGTGAAAAAAGATAAAAACAGGGTGTTTCCTTACTGATTTTAACCCGACGTGTCAACTGAATCCGCCTTGCCAGGCAGGCCTCTCGCAAGGGGCCGCAAAACGCTCCTTGACAGTAACCCGCCGCCAATGACGCCTTCGCGGGAGCGCTCAGGGTGGGGCCTGGTTCTCGCGCAGGACCAGAAAAAAAAGACTGCCGGGGTGCTGCAGATGACCGGCGGAGATTTCGGCGATGGCCCCGCTTCCCCAGAAAAGGTCGGCCCGCCCCGGCCCCTGAATCGCGCCGCCGGTGTCCTGGTTCAGGACAAAGCGCGCAAACGGCCGCCACTGGGTAATACGGCCGGCCGTGTCCACCAAGGGTTTTTGGCACTGGATGAAGCACAAGGCCGCCGGCGGGAAGATTCGGCGATCCAGCGCGATGGAGCGCCCCGGGGTCAGGGGAACATTGAGCGCACCAAGGGGCCCGATTTCCTCGATCTTGAAGAAAACGAAGCTCGGGTTGTGGTTCAACACCGGCCCGATTTCCTCGGGATGGGCCTCCAGGTAGCTCCGGATGCGCTGCATGGACATCTCTTCCCGCGGTATTTTGCCGGAGTCGATCAGATAGCGTCCGATGCTGCGGTAGGGGTGGCCGTTGCTTGCGTGGTAGTGAACCCGCAAGCGGCTGCCGTCCTGGAGCTGAATTTGACCCGAACCCTGAACTTGAAGGAAAAAAAGGTCAAGTGGGTCTGCCACCCAGGCAACCGCTTTGGCCCGCGCGCCAAAAACCGTCGGGTCGGTAATCTCGCGGCGTTCAAAATAGGGGACCACACGGCCGTCCTGCAGTCGACCCGTGAGGGTTTCCCCTTTATAACGCGCCGAAAAGCGTTCGAGATCTATGGTCACCAGATCGCCGGGGCGGGCGAGCACCGGCACCGTGCAGTCGCCGCTGCGGACGCGGCTTCCCGCAACAACCGGTTCATAATAGCCCGTAAAAAGCACCGAGCCGTCGGAGGGCGCCCCCGCCACGCGATAGACCCGGTAGTTGGCGCGCACAAAATCGTTCAGCTGCGCGGGTGAGGGCGCGGTTTGCAGAAATTCGCTGAAATGCATCAGGCTTCGCGTAATCACCTCGGCCGTGAGGGTGTCGGCGCCGAATGGAAGCGCGCGCTCCGGCGGCAAGCGCCCGAGGTAGTTCAGGCTCTGGTGGATGGCGTCGGCCAAACCGTCCAAGTCGCGGTCGTCTGCAAACAGGGGTAGATCCGTCGCGTCCAAAAGCCGAAGGGGCGCAGGCGGCGCAGCAGGCGGCGGGGGCGGGTGGGCTGCCCGTTCGCATCCCGTCAGGCTCAGCGCTAAAAGGATCAGCACCCCGATTCGCCCCCCCAGAGGGTATCGCATGGTTTTCATACGGGTTTGTCTTCGTCCAGTTTGCGTGTTTTACGGTTCAGGGTTTCCAGTTCCGGCAGTTGCCGGTTGTCCTTGAGGCGGATGCCAAGCTCGGCGAAACGGCGGGCGGATGCAAACACCCGCTGCTCCAGAGAGCCGACGGCCTGGTTGAAGCTGCGGGCGCAGTGATCGATATCCTGCCCCAGCCGGTTGAGGTGGCCGGCGACGTGGTTTAAGCGTTCATAGAGTTCGCGCCCCAGCGCGCTGATCGCCCGGGCATTTTCGGTGATGGTTTCCTGGCGCCAGCCGAAAGCGATCGCCTTGAGCAGCGAGATCAGGGTGGTGGGCGTTGCCAGAATAACCCCACGTTGGGCGCCCTCTTCGATCAGCGCGGGGTTTTGGCTGAGCGCGGCGGAAAAGAAATTCTCGCCGGGGATAAAGAGCACCACGAACTCGGGCGTGGGTGCAAACTGGGTCCAGTAGGCTTTTTGGGAAAGCTTGAGGATGTGGGTCTGAACCTGTTTGCCGTGGGTTTCCAAAAGCGCCTGGCGGGCCTGGTCGCTTTCGGCCTCCAAAGAATCTAGATACGCCGCCAACGGAACTTTGGCGTCCACCACGATTTGACGGTTGCCGGGGAGCTTGACCAGCATGTCCGGGCGCATCAAGCCGTCGGCGCCGGCCGCGGTCTGCTGCTCAAAAAAATCGCAGCGGCGCTGCATGCCGGAGAGTTCAGCCACCCGCCGCAGGGTAATTTCACCCCATCGGCCGCGCACCTGGGGGGTCTGAAGAGCCTTGACCAGCTTGCCGGTTTCACGCTGCAGGAGCTGCTGGGTCCCGATCAGGGACCGCACCTGCTCCGAGAGCCCGCCGTAGGCTTTTTCACGCGTTCTTTCCAGGGACTGGATATTGTGGTCGAAGCGCGTCAACGAATCCCTGATGGGGCCGACCAGTTCCTCCACCGCCCGGCCCTTCACATCAAGATCCTTGCGGGCGGTTTCGAGATGCTTGGCCAAAACACTGTCGGCAAGGTCGATGAACGTCCGGTTGTTCTCCCGCAGGGCGCTGGCCGACAGGGCCTTGAAGGTGTCCAGCCACTGATGGCGGAGATCCTCCAGCAGGCTGATTTTTTCAGTGGCCGCCATACGCTCCTGGGCAAGCAGGGTTTCCAGCTCCGTCTGGCGGTTTTCAATCCCGCTGTTCAGCCGTTGGAGCGTCTTGATCTCCTGGGCCTGGTCCTGGAGGCGCTGCTGCAGAGGGGCCAATTGTTCGATGCGCGCAAGGGCCGCGCCGTTTTCCCGGCAGGCCTCGAGAAACCGTGAGTTCAGCGCTTTCAGTTCCTGCTGGTGGGCGGCCAGCTCTTTCTGAAGGCCCTCGGTTTCAGATTGTTTATGCCGCAGCCGCTCTTTCAAGGCGGCGATTTCGGCCTGATAATCGGAAATGACGCGGTTGATCCGCCGGTAAACGGCGAATTTCGCTGCCAGCCAGCCGCCGATGGCACCCAGCAGGATTCCGGCCGACAGCAGCAGGGCAAGATCAGTGGTTGCCATCACGCGCAAAATCACCGCTCTTGCCGCCTGATTTTTTGAGCACGCAGATGTCGGAGATGGTCATTTCCCGGTCGACGGCCTTGCACATGTCGTAGATCGTCAGGGCCGCCACCGATACAGCGGTGAGGGCCTCCATTTCCACACCGGTCTGCCCAACGATCCGCACGGCGGCTTCGATGCGAATTCGGCTGGTGGGTTCGTCGGGAAAGAAATCGATCCGGGAGTGGGTGACATTCAGCGGGTGGCACATGGGAATCAGATCGGCGGTTTTTTTGGCGGCCATGATCCCGGCAATCCGCGCTGTTTCCAGAACATTGCCTTTTTTGAGCCCCTGCTGTCGGATCAACTGGAAGGTGGCGGGGGCCATCGCGACCCACCCCTGGGCCACGGCGGTGCGATCGGTCTGCGGTTTGGCCGTCACATCCACCATTCGGACCCGCCCCTGCTGGTCAACGTGCGTCAAGTTGCCCATCTGTTTCTCCTCTGGCACCGGCCGGAGGCGGCAACCCGCGCCCGGCCGGTTAAAAATGGGGCGCCCTGGCTCAGGCGAAAAATTCGGTTTTGGTGGTCACGCTGGATTTGATGGCGTTGAGCGTATCGCGCAGGGTATCGATGACGTTTTCACGGATATCCCCGGCGACGACGATGAACATCACGTCATCCCCCACGGCGAGCGGCCGGTTTTCATCTATTTCCACCAGGATTTCGACGATTCCCGGGCGTTTTTTTTGCGCCGCGACAATGGCTTGCAGGCGCTGGTGGTCGACGCTGACTTGCAGCCCGGTGGTTTTCCGGCCGTCGCGCGAGGTGCCGCGGACAACCCCGTTGTGGCAGAGCACCATGCCGACCCGGTCGTATCCGGGGTGTTGTTTGGCCTGTTTTAACAATTGCGCTAAATTCATTCGGTTTCCTTTGCCGGGGTGCCGGCCGGGCGCCGCCGAAGATCAGGGGGTGTCAAGGGTCGTGGCGATCTCTTGGGCACGGGCCAGATCATCCGGGGTGTTGATGTTAAAAAAAGACCGAAGCTCGGGGTCCTGCTCACGCAGCGACTTTTCGGAGAGGGCTCGTATCCGGAGTTTTTTGAAGAAGCCCTTGATCTGAAACCGCTGTTTGTCGAGCCGCTGCGCAATCGTCTGGCAGCAGCGCTGGGCATAAACGGCGCAGAGGGGCTCAAATCCCATGGCCGTTTGCGGTACCACCCCATCCACCCCGGGGGACAGGGCGTTTAAAATCTGGTGGATCACCCCGGGGAGAAGAAACGGGGTATCGCAGGCGGCAAAAAACGCATAGGGCCGGGTCGCGTGAAAAAGGCCGGCATGAAGCCCGGTCAGAGAACTGCGGTATGGGAAAATATCCGTAACGATGGCGGCGTCCAGATCCAGGTAAGCCCGGGGGTCATTGGCGACGATGATAATTTCGTCAAAAATGGGCTGGTAGACCGCGAGCAACCGGTCGATGATGCGGCGTCCGCCGACTTCCATGAACGCCTTGTTCTGTCCGTAAAACCGCCGGCTGAGTCCCCCTGCCAGAATGACTCCCGTGCATGGCGTTATCATACCGGCCCGTTTTCCCTTTGAACGACCGGTTTTGAAACCCCGTCTCGCAAGCCTCCGCAAAACCTCATAACCGTTTTTCCGATGGTTGGCTGGGGGCCCCAAATATGCATCGCACTCAGTGGTCGTGGCCCTGAATACGGTTTCGCACCGAGAGGCTGCGGCGTCCGGCCGGCGCTTTCCGCGGACCCGGTCGAACATACACCTTTCCTAAGCCCTTCAATTTTTGTAGGATAGGAGAAAAGAGAAACTTAATCAAGGCCTTTTGGCTGCCCTGTTTTTGTGTTGGCGCAAGGTGCTGGCGCCACGGCTGCAGGGCCCCGCGGATGCTGCTGACACCTCATCGGCCGATGATTTCAAAAGCGTCCTGCCCGCCGCTAAACCGGCTGAGGCATGATTGAAAGGAAACTTTATGGGAACCCAACAACACAAGGCCTCTGCGCCGCGTCAGGTTCGGCTCGGGATTATCAGCGTTTCCACTACCCGATCAATGTCCGAAGACCAAAGCGGTCACTGGATCAGCACCCAGGCCCGCAAGGAGGGGCACCAGGTGGCGTTTCATCGGGTCATTCCGGATGATGCCGCGGTCATTGGCCAAACCGTGAACGAGGTCCTGACGGCCTTCGCCCCCCAAGCCATTCTGGTTACCGGCGGAACCGGCATCAGTGACCGTGACGTCACCATCGAGGCCATCAAACCCCTTTTCCGCAAAGAGTTGACGGCGTTCGGGGTGCTGTTTGCGCAGTTGAGTTTCGAGGAAATCGATTCAGCCGCGATCCTTTCCCGTGCGACTGCCGGCGTGATCGCCTCGACCGTGGTGTTTGCCATGCCCGGCAGCCTCAAGGCCTGCCAACTGGCCTGCACCAGTCTGATTTTTCCGGAATTGGGGCATTTGGTGGGCCATCTTCAGGAAGCCTGATAGACGCTGCCAGGTCATCTGCCGGCAGTGACCCTGCCCGCGCTTCGTCACGGATCAACCGCCAACATCTCGCAGGGGGTGATGTTTACCGATGGCTCCCCGGGGCAGGAGTACCGGCGGAATAGAGAGGGGGGGCTTTCAAAGTTGCGGGTGCGGCGGCGCGCTAACTGGATTCTAGCGGTCCGCCCATGATCAGGTCGAAAGCACGCCGCATGCCGTTTTGAAAGTGATCCGAACCGGGGGACTCATACTGTTCAGAATCGGAGAGCTGCTCATAGCATTTGCGGTAAAGGGGACTGTCCGGCACCTGCATCATTTCCCAAAACGCCCTGTCTTCACGCGCTCCGAACGAACTGAGAATCAGGTTTTTGAATTCTTCACGAATGTTGATTTCGGTCATGTTGGATCCCTTTGGACCACCTCGCTAACGGTCAGTGGCAGTCCATCAGTCTTTCGCAGCGGTTGATCTTTTTGAAATTTGGGCGGGATCGGCCCAACCCCATTTGCTCTTCTTTGACGGGGGGGCCGCCTAAAATCCCGGGGGGTGATAACAAAAGCCCCCACCCCTTGCAAGGAATTTTTGGCAAAAATTCGGAACTGAATCAGGGTTGGCCAAAGGCATCCCGAGCCTTGGATTCGCGCGCTTAAAAACCGCCCTTGCCCCCAAACCGGTTTCATTCTATTAGCCAAAAGCGATTCAAGGTCAAGTCGATTTTAACCTGGTGGCGGTTATATCTTCAGCGTCCAAACCAAACTCAAATCACAGGAACCCAAAATGGAAAAGGGTGGCACGGGTCCGATAGCCGCGGTGGTGGCCAATGAGCGCGGAGAAATATTTGATTTGGATGGCTATGCCGCCGTGGGCATGGCCGGCGGGCAATTGACGCTGCTGCAGGCCGCTGACACCGCTAAAATGCCCCACGGCAGCGAACTGATGCGGTTGCCGGACCGGCGGCCGATTGTACACAACCGCTCGACGGGTGAGCTCGAGGTGCTGACCGAAAACCCGATGCTGCCCGGTGAAGCGGTCTTCCCGGTGGCGGCCTTCAATTCCCCCGGTTATGTTCTGACCCATGTCAGCGCCTATCGGGAGGAACCGCATGCCGGGTGTTTGCCCCTTTTTTCCTATGGCGCCGTCGGGTGGCAGCGGGGGGGGTTCCGGTCCGCCATTCTTCAGGTGGACCGGGAGCCTCGCCAGGATCTGCGGCAGATGCCCCCCCGCGACGTCGCGGCCGGTGTTCGCAGGCTGCGCAAATTGCTTCCCGGAAATCGCCTGCGGGCCCATCTTGAACATTGCGCCCTGGTCTACGGCTGCCCGGCCGGCAAGAATTTTTTTCTGGGGCGCTACGAAGCCCCCCTGCCCGCCTCGCGCTATTGCAATGCCCGCTGCCTTGGCTGCCTTTCCCTGCAGCCCGGCGAAGGCGTGTCCCAATCCCAGGATCGGATTGACTTCACCCCCGACCCGGAGGAAATCGCGGCGGTGGCCCTGGTGCACATTCAACGGGTAAAGCACAGCGTGGTCAGTTTTGGACAGGGGTGCGAGGGAGATCCGCTGCTGGCCGCAGAGGTCATTGAACCGGCGATTCGATTGATTCGGTCGCGCACGCCGGCGGGAACCATCAACATGAACACCAACGCCAGCCGTCCAGAGGTGCTCGAAAAACTCTTCGCCGCCGGCCTGGACAGCATGCGCGTCAGCCTCAACAGCGCCCGTAAAGCCTGCTATGAGGCCTATTTTCGCCCCAAGGACTACCGCTTTGAACAGGTTCTCGACAGTGTGGATCTGGCGAACCGTCTGGGGAAATTCGTCTCCCTGAACTACCTCAATTGCCCCGGGGTCACCGATGCCCCCCAGGAGGTCGAGGCTTTTATGGCCCTTTTGGGGAACCACCCGGTTCATCTGATCCAGTGGCGCAACCTCAACTTCGATCCCCTGCGGTATTGGCGCGCCATGGCGGCGGTGGCGCCCCAGGGGCCCGCCATGGGGATGAAGGCTCTCCTGGCCGAGCTACGGGGGCACTTCCCCGGTCTTGGCTATGGGTATTTCAATCCCCCCAAAGAACGGTTTCACGCGCCATCGGCCCCTATGGGACCCGGATAAGCGGCATGCCGGCGCGGGTTCAGCCGGGGGGGTGGTGGACCGATAAGAAGCCCAGACCCCAACACCCCAGGAGGATGTCAATGGAGATTGTCATCGGGGCCCCGGTTTCCGTGGGGCCACCCCCCAGGAAAGGACCCGGTTCGGGACCGGGGATGGTCGAGGCCAGGATTCTCAACGTTCGCCCCCCCCGGCGGCGGCCGGGAAAACCACCCGACGGTCAGAAGGATCGCCGAGGCGGGCAGATGAACCAGGACCCGGCCGCTGGCCGGGTGATGGTGCTGCTGATCCCCGAGGGATACAACCTGCCCCAGGACATCGATAGCGGCGATTATCGCATTTTTGTCCGCTTCGCCCCTCGTCGCAAATAAGTGCGCGGCGGGCGTCAAGATGTGGAATTGTTTTATCCGGGGCTCTTAGGTCGACTGATTCCTCGCGCGGGCGGTGGTTTCTTTGACAGCCGGCCGTTTTTGATGTAAGAGGCCCATCATGGAGATGCTGATCCAGATAGTTAGGGTGGTGGCCGTCTTGGGGGCCGCCGTGCTGCTGGGCAACTGGTTTTTGAGCGAACTCAAAGCGGCCCGCGCCCGCCGAAAGCCGTGGTACGCGCCCTATCTGAGCCCACCGGGGCTGATTATCCTTTTTTTGATTTTTTTCCTTCCAGTTCTCATCCGCCTGCTGCAATAAACCGCCCGCTTGAGCCCCACGACCCGAAGTGCAGCGTCCCCGTCGTTTTATTTTTTTTCAGGAGGCAAAACCCCATGGAGTGGGTAGCCGCAAGGGTCGTTTTTGACCCCCGCACGAACGTTATGGCCGCAGAGCTGATCGCCTCGGTTTTCTATGACCTGGGAGTGAAGGGGGTGGTCATCGATGACCCCGAGACCGATCCCGCCGAAGGGTGGGGCGAGGATGCCGTGCCGCCTTGCACGGACCACGCGGTGACCGCTTACTTTCCCCGAAACGCCGAATTGGAGGCCCAATGCCGCGCGCTCGAGTCCGGGTTGAAGCGGCTGGCGGCAGCAGCCGGCCTTCACAGCCGGGTGGTCTACTCGGATCTGTGCGAAGAGGACTGGGCCGAGTCCTGGAAAGCCTTTTTCTGGCCGCAGAAAGTGACTCCCGGTATCGTGGTCAAACCGACCTGGCGATCCTATGATCCCCGCGCCGGCGAAACGGTGATTGAAATCGATCCGGGGATGGCGTTCGGCACCGGTGCGCACCCGACCACGGTCCTGTGCCTTCGCCTGCTGGAGACCCTGGTCACACCCGGGGCCGCCTTTTTGGATGTCGGCACCGGCTCCGGTATCCTGATGATCGCCGCCGCCAAGCTGGGGGCCGGCAGGGTTCGGGGCGTTGACAACGATCCGGTGGCGGTTGCCGTGGCGGAAAAAAACCTGCAGCTGAACACCCTTGCGGCGCCCGCTTGCCGGGTGGCGCGTGGCGATTTGGTGAACGGTATCGTGGAACGATATGACCTGGTGACGGCCAATATCCTTCTGCCGGTCATCCTGGTGCTGCTGGAGCGGGTGGGACGGGTGCTTGCAGAAAATGGGGTTTTGATCTGCTCGGGGCTTTTGGCCCAAAACCGCGACGAAGTGACGGCCCGGATGCAAGCAAAGGGCCTGACAGTCGAGACGGTGCTGATCGATCAGGCCTGGATGGCCATAGCCGCCCGCCGTCGGTCTTAGAAATTCAAATGGTTGCCAAATTGGATGGACCGCCAAAGGTCAAATCGACCCCGGTCATCTATCCGCCGATTTGAACCAACCGGGAGGCGGGGACCAGTTTGACGTTTTTTTTCAGCATCGGCAGTTGTTCCGCCAACACCGTGTAGGTGGCGAGGTGGGGGTGTCCAATGCCGATGGCACTGCCCTGTCGGCGCGCCAGGGTCACCAGCCGTTGAATCTGGCGGCGGATCTCCGTTTCGTCGGTCACATGGTCGAGAAAAACGTCCCGCTGGGCATACGGAACCTGCAGCAGGCGGGCCGACGGCCGGCACAGGCTTTCGGAGGTGGTGCGGCTGTCGATGAAAAAAAGACCCCGTTTCTTCAAGGTCGAAAAAATCTGGTACATTTGGGTGGAGCGCTCCGTCATGCGGGAGCCCATGTGATTGTTGACGCCCTTGATGTCGGGAACGGCGTCCAGGTTTTTTTCCAGTTGGCGGATCAGTTCATCGGGTGTCATCGAGACCAGGAGGGCCCCCCGGCCCGGCTGGATATCGGGGAATTCCTTGGGCTCCATGGGAAGGTGCAGCAGCGCCTCCATCCCTCTGGCGCGCATTTCCCTGGAAACGGCCGGCTGAAAAGGGCTGAAAGGTAAAATCGAAAACGTGATGGCGTTGTCGAGGGCCATGAATTTGGCCGCCATGCCCTGGTCGTAGCCGATATCATCGATGATCAGGGCCACGCGGGGGAGATCGGTCGGGGGGGTAGCGGGCCTTGTGATCGGCGGTTTCGGTGTGCGGTGGTCTTCGGTTGGAAAAATTTCGTAGGTCGGCGTTTTGGGGACCTTGGGCTGGGCCGCAGGGCGCGGTTTGGCCGGCGTCGGTTTGGCAGGCTTCGGCTTAACCGGCGTTGGTGTCTTGGCAACCGGGGGCGCCACCGCAACGCTCTGGGACTTAGAGGGAATGTAATAACGGGCGGCAACCGCCGCGATGACCACCACCCCGACCAGGACGGTCAGGCCGATGAGGATTCTGGGCAAATAGCGCTTCAGTGGGGAGGCCGCCGACTGCGCGGAGGCTTTGCGGCCGCGGGGGCGCGGTGACGTTTTCTGTCGGGGTGCTTTTGTTTTGGGTTTCTTTTTGGCCATGGGTATCTCGCAGCGCGCCAGCGCGCGCATCCCCCCTTTGGGGGCGGGCTGCAGGAAAGCGTCAACAAACAGGCGTGCCCATCCCCCCCTGGGGCGGATGGGCAACGTCTCAACGGGCAGGCGTGTGCGCTGCTATCCGTTGGCTCATGGCGGGCCCGACAATATCCGGGTTCAGCCTTTCAGATTTTTAAAGATGTCGTAGCTGATCAGAATTTCCACGGCCCTGACCACCTGGTTGTCGGCCTCCAGCCCTGCGGTGCTCAGGATGTCCTCCAGCGCTTCGATTTCCGGGGTTTCCTCGGCAGGCTCTTGCCCCGGGGTGGCCGCTTCCCCGCGCGGCTCTTCTTCCAGGTGGTTTTTCAGGTCCTTTTCCTTCACCAAGCGGTTTTCCTCCTCCGCGGTGCCGCTCTTTTCGTCCGGCACCTGGTGCGCCACCACGATATCCGGTTCGATCCCCTTGGCCTGGATGGAGCGTCCGTTGGGGGTATAGTAGCGGGCAATGGTGAATTTCAACCCGAAGCCGTCGCGCAGGGACTCCACGGTCTGCACCGAGCCCTTGCCAAAAGAGGTGGTGCCAAGGATGAGGGCCCGTTTATGGTCCTGGAGGGCTCCGGCGACGATTTCCGATGCACTGGCGCTGCCGCCGTTGATCAGCACCACCATCGGGTAGTCTCGCCCCGCGGTTGGGAGGGCAGTGGCCTTGAAGACCTTGGTGTGGGTGTTTTGACGCCCCCGGATGGAGAGGATAACGCCCTCTTTGAGAAATAGGTCGGAAACCTCCACGGCCTGGTTCAGCAGCCCGCCCGGGTTGTTGCGCAGATCGAGTACCAGGCCCTTTAACGGCGTTTTGGCGGATTCCAATTTTTTCAGGGCGTCCTGGAGGTCTTCGGTGGTTTTGTCGCGGAAGTTGGTGACCCTCACGTAGCCGTAACCGGGCTTGATCTCGAGGGCCCGCACAC
Source organism: Desulfobacterales bacterium (assembly GCA_049284575.1). Classification (GTDB taxonomy): domain Bacteria; phylum Desulfobacterota; class Desulfobacteria; order Desulfobacterales; family JAABRJ01; genus JAABRJ01. The sequence continues at coordinate 14,699 of JBAPYE010000170.1, read as the reverse complement.
TCTCGATCGGGATGATATCGCGGGTGAGTTTGAAATCCATCGGGCCGGCCGCACCCTCCCGCAGGATGGTCACGACCACGTCGGTTCCCTTGGGGCCGCGCATCTTCATCACCGCGCTGCGCAGATCGTTGGTGGGTTCCCCATCGACCTTGATGATCCGGTCCTGGGCCTGGATGCCGGCCTTGAATGCGGGGGTCCCCTCGATCGGGGAGATCACGGTGACAAACCCGTTGCGCATGGTGATGCGGATTCCGATGCCGGTGAATTCTCCTTGAGTGTCGATTTGCAATTCCTCGAAGGCATCGGGGGGCAGCAGGGCGGAATGGGGGTCCAGACTTTGGACCATGCCCTGGATGGCCTTGTGGATAAGATCGGTTGAATCAACGGCATCGACGTAGTTTTTTTCGATCAGTTCGAGGACATCTGAAAAGAGCTTGAGACCCTTGTAGGTTTCATCGTTGCTGGCCCCCAGGTCACGGTTAAACCCCGCCCCGATGCTCCAGAAAATGACGGCGACGGCCAGTACCAGCCAAAGCCTGATGTAAGGTCCTGATTTTCGGGTCATACAGCCAGCTCCTTTTAGCCGCGTTGATGGATCCAGGTCTCTGGATTCAAGGGTTTTCCGTGATGGCGGACCTCAAAATACAAACCCGGCCCAAGCGTTGAACCGGTGTCTCCGACCGTGGCGATGACTTCCTGAGCTTGGACGGCGTCGCCTTTCTGTTTGAACAATTCCTCGGTATGCGCGTAGACCGTGCAGTAATTTTTTCCGTGATCGATGATGATCATATTGCCAAACCCATTGAACCAGCTGGCAAAAAGAACCCGGCCGTCACCCACGGAGCGAATGGGTTCCCCCCGCTGCGCGTGAATCTCGATGCCGCTTCGAAAGTTCAGGACATCGAAGCGCGGATTTTTGTAAGGTCCGAAAAACTTAACTATTTTACCTTCAACAGGCATTTTTAGCAACCCTTTAAAATTTTCGAAATCGGAGCCTGCGAAAATTTCCGCCGCCGGCGGGGGCGCTTGCTGTGAAAGCGACTGGATCGCATCGTCCAGCGCCGCGGCCGAGGCTTTCAGGGATTCAATGGCGGCCAGTTCGAGGGATTTTTTGGTGCGGATCTCTGCCAGCAAGCGGACCCGACGGCTTTTGTGGGCTTCAAGCGCCTTCAGCTGTGCGCTTAAGGACTCGGTTTTGCCCTGTTTTTCGATTTTTTGGTCCTCCAGCCGGCTCAGCAGTCCGGATAACCGCTGGTAATCGACTTGCAGGGCGCTGAAGACCTTGTCGTCATGGGCGAGGATATTATTAAGCGCTCTTTTTCGTTCGAAAAATTCGTTTATTGAGGTTGCGTTCAGCAGGAATTGCATTCGCCCGATCCAGGAGAGTTTGTAAAGCGCCACCAGCCGTTGGGTTGCCTGGGCCTCGGTCTCGGCGATCCGTTCTTCAAGCGCTTCGATTTCCTGCCGGTTCTGTTGAATATCGGCATTTAATGTTTCAAGGGCCGCTGTCAGCGCCCGAACCTGAAGGCTTGCACGGTTGAGGTCGCGGTTGATTTGATTGAGATCGCCCAGCACGTCCTTTTCGCGTCGCACGTCATCGGCGACTTCGGCCTTGCGCACCCCCATTTTGCGAGTGACGGCCTCGACGGCGCGCCCCAGCAGGCTTCGGTCCTGGGGGGCGGCCTCCGCTAGGGTTTCAGCCGTCAGGAATTTGACCCATTGCGGGTCGTACTTGACAAACCCCGTCTCTCCCTCGTAGTCGACGCTCAGCCACCCCGCAGTTTCACTCAGAATGCGGATAATGTCGCCCTTCTGGAGGGTTCGGACGACCGCGGCACTGCGTGCCGGCCCCTTGCGCAAGTTCAGGCCGGATGCGGTCACGATGCCGACGGTTTCGGCCGCCCCTGCGCCCGGGACACCGATGGCCAAGAGACACGTCAAAACAACGGTCAAGCCGGTCCGGAACGGGTGCTGTCGTGTCGCCAAAAATAACCCCCTGGTCGCATCGCTGCGGAGAGCAGGGTTTCCCCCGGGCACTTCAGGTTTTCAACTGCTGTCTGAGGGACAGAAAGCTGCCCAACCAGCCGGCCAGCGTGCTGCCGCCCAGAATGGCCGCTATCAGTGCCGGCGAAAAAAAGCGAACTTCAAACCGACCCGGCAGAAGGCCCGGGTCGATTTGGGCGCTGAGGTAAAGGTGCCCTGTCAACAGCCCTGTCAGCCCGGCCGCAGCGCCGATCACCCCCTGAAGCATGCCCTCGAGGTAAAGTGGCGCCCGAATAAACCCCTCGGATGCCCCCACCAGTCGCATGATGTCGATTTCTTCCTGCCGTCCGTACAAAACCAGCCGCGTGGTGTTGGCCACGATAAAGACCGTCGCAATGAAAAACAGGCTGCACATCCCAAATCCGCTCAGTTTGAAGAGCCGCAGGATCGCCGAAAATCGCTCAAGCCACCCCTGGCCGTACTCGACGTCGTCGACACCCGGCAGTTCTTGGATTGCGGCCGCCAGTCGGGCCACCGCCTCCCAGTCGCGAACGGTGGGCCGCAGCTGCACCTCAAAGGCATTCGGCAGGGGGTTCGCTTTCAGGTTGGTGAGCAGCGAGAGCTGGTGTTCCAGCTGCTTTTTCAACCGCTCCAAGCCCTCTTCACGGGAAATGAAAACGGCCTTGCCGACCGCCGGCAGCTTTTCCAACCGGCGGCGGAGGTCATCCACAGCGGCGTCAGCAACTTGCGGCTCAAGATACACCATGACCCGCACGCCCTGCTGCCAGAGGGTCATCAAGCGGCTGGCATTGATGAAAAAAAGGCCGAAAGCACTGGATATCAGAATGGCCAGGGCGATCGTGACAACGGTGATCGCATTGAGAAAGCGGTTGTCGCGGATATCCGCCAGGGCGCGCTTGAAAAGCCGGTTCATGGTGTGTTTGGCGCGGGCTGCGGCGCCAGCCGGCCCCGCTCCAGGTGGATGACGCGTCCGGGGGTGCGACGGATCATTTCGTGATCGTGGGTGGCGATGATCACCGTGGCCCCCCGTCGGTGATAGCGCTGCAGCAAGGCCATGATGATGCCGGCCGAGCAAGGGTCCAGGCTGCCGGTGGGTTCGTCGGCCAGAAGGATCTTCGGGTTGCCCACAATCGCGCGGGCAACCGCCACGCGCTGCTGCTCGCCGCCCGAAAGCGTCAGGGGCAGTGCGTTGTCGCGACCCTCAAGGCCGACGGTCCGCAGGACACTGTGAACCTTTTTGCGGATCAGGGGCTCCCTCTGACCCATGGCTTCGAGCACCAGCGAAACGTTGGCGAAAACCGTTCGGGTCGGGATCAAGCGGTAGTTTTGGAAAACAATGCCAAACCTGCGTCGCAGGTCGGGAATCCGCTTGCGGGAAATACGGGCCAGGTTCAAACCGTCCACCAGGATCTGGCCCTCAGAAGCCGGCTCCCCCAAATAAAGAAGTTTTAGCAGGGTGGATTTGCCGGCCCCGCTGGGACCGGTGACAAAAACAAACTCGTTTTCCGTGATATCGAGGCCGATGTCCACTAAAGCGTTCAGGGCCCCGTAGCGCCGGTGGACACCAAACAGGCGGATGATGGCCTGGCCTTCGGTGGGCGGCATCATGGCGCCGCCGCCAGCCCCATGCACACCAGCGTGCGTCTATGGATTTTCAGGCGATAGGCCAAGATAGGAGACTTTCCGAGGATTTAAAATTGACCCTGAAGCGGATACTTGTTATACACCTGCCAAGTTCAAGGAGTGCTGTTTCCAGTTTTCCTTAACTTAAAGCCCCCGCTGGAATCCCATTAAACAGGCTTCTTCCGTTTCGGTGGGGGCTTTTTTATCGAAAATTCGGTTTTAAATCAACAATCACCTGACGCTGGCAACAGCGCCCACGGGCGGTGAGATGAAACAGGAGCTGATCCAACTCCTCTGCCGGAAATCCTTCAAGTACAGCCCGGAGCCCGTGTTCAAACTGGTTTCCGGAAAATCGAGCTGTTTTTACGTGAACTGCAAACCGACAACGCTCAGCCCGCGGGGAATATATCTGGCCGGTCACCTGGTGTTTCAGGCCGTCCGGGATTCTGGGGTTGCCGGCGTCGGGGGACTGACCTTCGGCGCCGACCCGATTGCGGTGGCCACGGCATTTGCCTCGGAGCTGGCGGGTCGCCCCATCAAGGCCTTTTCCATCCGCAAGACCCAAAAGGATCACGGGATCGTTCGCTGGATCGAGGGCGATATGAGCCCCGGTGAGAAAGTCGCCATCATTGACGATGTCGTCACCACCGGCGGCTCCACGATTCAAGCCATCGAGCGGGCCCGCCAGGAAGGCCTGGACGTCGTAAAAGCCGTCATCCTGGTGGATCGCCAGGAGGGAGGCCTGGAGAATATCCGTGAGCACGTGGCGGACGTCTCGGCCATCATTTGCCGCGACGAACTGATCGCGTGCTGGGAGCCGCTTAACGCGAGCCGGTGAACCCCGGACGGCCCGGGCCGTCGCCGGCACGCCGCGCCCTTTAAAAAAAAAGCAGCGGGCCGTTCGGCGCCGATGCTTTTTGACCCAACCGGAATGGTCGGCGGGACGATAGCCCAGCCAGCCAGCAGGTTAAAGTGCCCCTATTGGGTGTTTGGACCGCTCACCGGTTGCCGTCGGGAAAATAAGTGGCGCAGGCGTTTTCGGATTCCCAGGCGGTCACACGGGATACCCTGACCTCCGGGGATGTCAACCGCCGCTGCAGGCGCTCGGCGATCAAACGGGCGATATTTTCGGACGATGGCGGGCAACCGTCCTTGAAGTCGTTCAGCTCGTTTAGAAACTTATGGTCGATATCGCGCATCAGGCCGCGCACGTGATCCTTTAAGATCCCGAAGTCCATCAAAACGCCGCTGGCGTTCAACTCCTGCCCGGTTACATACACCTCAATTTTCCAGTTGTGGCCGTGAAGGTTTTCGCATTTCTCTCCCACCATTTTCAGCTGGTGGGCTGCCGCAAAATGAGTCACAACTCTCAGCTCGTACATCAATCGACCCGTTACCCATTTGTCTCATCGGCCTCACTGGGCGGCTTCGACAGGGTTTCCCTTGAAAATGTTTTTCAGTTTGGTGGTCAGTTTGCCGGATTCCAGTTTGGCGAATTCCTTCAGCAGGGCTTCCTGTTTTTTGTTCAGATGGGTGGGGGTCTTGACAATTACCTGGATGATTTGATCCCCACGGTGCCCGTTGCGCAAGGAGGGAATGCCTTCACCGCGAAAACGGAAAACCTCGCCCGGCTGGGTTCCCTTGGGAATCGACAGGGGCTTTTTGCCGTTCAGGGTGGGGACATCGACTTTATCGCCCAGGGCCGCCTGGATAAATGAGATCGGCACCTGGCAGACGACGTCGGTGTTGTCCCGTCTGAAAAAGTCATGGGGCTCCACATGGATGAACACATAGAGGTCGCCGGCGGGGCCGCCGTATGCGCCGGATTCACCTTCGCCGGTCAGCCGCAGCCGGGAGCCGTTGTCCACCCCGGCCGGGATCTTTACCGCGACTTTTTTGGATACTTTGACCAGCCCGTGTCCCCCGCACTGGGCGCAGGGATGTGCGATGGTCTGGCCGCGGCCGTGGCAATAGGGGCAGGTGGTTCGAACAGTGAAAAATCCCTGGCTACGGCTCACCTGACCTGAGCCTTGACAGTGACCACAGGTGACGGGCTCTGTCCCCGGTTCGCTGCCGCTCCCGTCGCAGGCGGCGCAAGGCTCGGTTTTGGTTACGTTGATTTCGGTTTCGGCGCCGAAAGCCGCCTGCATGAAATTCAGTGTGATGTCATAGCGCAGGTCCGCGCCGCGCTGTACGCGGCTGCGCGAGCGGCGCCCCGAGCTGAAACCGAAAAAATCTTCGAAAATGTCGCCGAAGCTGGAGAAGATGTCCTCAAATCCGCCGACACCGGAAAAACCGGCCCCTTCAAGCCCCCGGTGACCGTACTGGTTGTAAATTTCGCGCTTTTGGGGATCTCTGAGGACTTCGTAAGCCTCGGCCGCCTCCTTGAAGCGATCTTCGGCCTCTTGGTTGTCTGGGTTGCGGTCCGGGTGGTATTTGAGGGCCAGTTTACGGTAGGCGTTTTTGAGTTCGGCGTCGCTGGCATTTCGACCGACCCCGAGAACGTCGTAATAGTCGCGCTTGTTTGTCATTGGGTCATCCGGTGTTGATCAACTGTGGAAATTGGAGAGACCGGTGCTTCGGCCTGCAAAAGCTATCCGAAAATAATGCCAAAACCAGTCTTGTCAACGAAGATCATATGGCGCGGGGCAGCGCGGGCTAAAAGACAAGTAAAATGTGGGATTATTTTTTTTGGCTTTATTTCATGCGACCCTTACAGCAGTGAAGTGCGGCGCCGCTGGCGCTTCAGGACGGCGCCGATAATCATCCCCAAAAGCAGGACGCCCGCGCCGCTCAGAAACCACCGGACGCGCTCGTTGAAGCGCAGTTTGGACAGCTCCGCTTCGAACTGCTCGGCCAGCCCGGCTTGCTTGGTCAATTCGGCGGACGTTTTTTCAAAACGACTCTTGAGGTTGATGAAGTCGGCGGCGTCATTTTTGAGGGTGCCGTAAGCGGTGTTGAGTTTTTCAATGGTGGTCTGGCTTTCGCTCAAGGCGGCGCTGAGGCGGCTGTTTTCAGCGGTCAGTTGGGTGTTCTCGGCGGTCAGGGTATCAATTCTTTCCTTGATGACGTCATACTCCTTCTGCAGAAGGGCCAAACGAATGCGGCTGGGCGCTTGGGTGGTCAGAAAGCGGCTGAGGACCCACCCCTCCTTGCCGTTCTGGGCGCGCACCCGGGTCCAATCGGGCCCCTCCTCAAGGGTTTCCAGGGCCTGATCCGAGCGCAGCATGGCGATGATCTTGTGCCCGGTGGTGGGGCCGCTGCGGAGGGTGATTTCCATTACGTCGCTGACGTACATGGTGGCGGCCCAGGCGGGCAAAGAAAGCAGGGCCAGGCAGAGCCCGGCAAACAGAATACGTTTCATTGGCGGCAACTCCCGGATGAATGGCTAAGGGTTCAAGATCGGTGGCGCTTTTCCAACGGCATCCACAAGATGCCGGCCTTGGGGGCCCGGCGTGCGCGCTGGCAGGTGGAGAAGACGGGCCGCAACGGCGCAATTTGAGGTTAAAAAAACGATTCTGTCAATAATTTCTTTTAAAAAAAACCGCGTTGTGGTAGCCTGAAAAAATCAGAAATTACTGAATTTTCTTTTACTTAAACACCTTAAGGATCATCGTCGACGACTGCCGGAAAGAAGATGAACCGCATGATTGCGCTTGATCTCGAGTGTACCCAAGGGCACCGTTTCGAGGGCTGGTTTGATGATTTGGCCGCCTTCGAAACCCAGCAAAAAAAAGCCTTGATCGCCTGCCCGGTCTGTAACAGCAGCGCTGTTTGGCGGATCCCTTCCACTTTTGCGATCAAGGCCTCCCCACCCCCACCCGCTAACCGCCCCGCGCGGGCCAAGCTCGCCCTTGACGCCGGTCTCGTTCACCGCAAGATAGTCGATTTCATCAATAAAAATTTTGATGATGTCGGGGCCGATTTCAGCAAGGAAGCCCTCAAAATCCACTACGGCGCCACCGAGCCGCGCAACATCCGGGGCGTCAGCTCCGGGGAAGAAGAAAAAACACTGGAAAAAGAAGGCGTCTCGTTTTTCAAAATCCCCCTGCCCGAACCATCGCCCGAAACCGACAACTAAGGGTTGACGGTTCCTTAGAAGTCAAAATCCAGCGCCATCTTGTGGAATTGTTGGTGACCGTGACCCTGATCCGACATCAGGCCGCCAGTCTCTCGGACAAGCGCGAAAGGCGTTTTCGCGGGGTGTCATTCTTGACGGCGATCGCCAGCGCCTGGGGGGTGCCGATCAAAACCACCAGGGCTTTGGCCCGTGTTAGGGCCGTGTAGATGAGATTGCGCTGCAGCAGCGGATAGTGCTGGGTCATGACGGGCACCACCACCGCCGGGTATTCGGACCCCTGGGATTTGTGAACCGAGATGGCGTAGGCCAGCGACAGATCCTCCAGGGCGTTCCACTCGTAGGCGACGCCGCGGCCGTAAAAGTCCACCGTTAGCCGGGAGTTGTCACCTTCAGCACTTAGGATGGTGCCGATGTCCCCGTTGAAGACCTCTTTCTGATAATCGTTGCGCAGGTGCATGACTTTGTCGCCGGGCCGCAGGCCGGCGTGCGCCCCCTTTTCGGAGGCACCCGGCGGATTAAGCGCCCGCTGCAGCACCTGGTTGAGATGCAGGGTCCCGACCTCGCCGCGGTGCATGGGAGTCAGCACCTGGATGTCGTGGATCGGGTCGAGGCCATAGCGTGTTGGGAGGATATCGCGGCACAGGGTCACGATGGTATCGACGGCGCGCGCGGGCCGGCTTTCCGCCACAAAGCAGAATTGAGCCGGTGGAACGGGGCTTTCCGTCGGCACCATTGCCGGCATGCGGCCGTTTCGGATGCGGTGGGCGTTGATGACGATCGGGCTTTCTTGGGCCTGGCGGAAAATGGTGTTGAGGGCGTGGACGGGCAGGCGCTGCGAGCGGATCAGATCGCTCAGCACGCTGCCCGGGCCCACCGAGGGGAGCTGAAAAACGTCCCCCACCAGGATCAGGGCGGCGTTCATCGGAACCGCTTTGATCAGCTGATGCATCAGCACCAGGTCCACCATGGAGGCCTCGTCAACGATCAGCGCGTCGGTTTCCAGCGGATCGTCCTGATCGCGTTCGAAGGCCTGCGCGCTGAAATTATACCCCAGCAGTTTATGAATCGTGGCGGTCGGCCGGCCGGTGACCTCCCCCAGCCGCCGGGCGGCCCGCCCGGTGGGCGCGGCCAGCAGGATCTGTTGGCCGCGCGCTTCCATGACGGCCGTCAGGGAGCGTATCAGGGTTGTCTTGCCGGTTCCCGGCCCGCCCGTGATGATGGCGATGCGCTGGGCGAGAACAGCGGTCAGAACCTGGGTCTGCTCGTCGGAAAGTTTGATGGCCAGCTTTTTGAGGACTTCCGCCGTCACCCGTTGCGGATCCAGGCGCAGGGGCGGCGGGGGCAGACCTAAACGGGCGTTGAGGCGGCGCGCCAGACCGGTTTCGGCTGCGTGCAGATGGTGCAGGTAAACCGGGCACTGCTCTCCGGCGGCGTTTTCGACCACTACCGCCTTTTGCGCCGCCAGCTCCGCCAGTGCATCGGCCGCGGCTTGCGGCGGGATGTCGAACAGCGCCTGGCAGCGCTCCAAAAGATCGGCCTGCGGCATCAACAGATGCCCGGCGGTGGACTGTTGCGCCAGCAAATAAAGGATGCAGGCCCGGATCCGTTCGGGCGCATCCGGCGGCTGGCCGAGGTTTTGGGAAATCGTGTCGGCCATCAGAAAGCCGATCCCGGGAAGCTCGCGGGCCACCCGGAAAGGGGTGTCCCGCAGAATCGGCAGGGCATCGGCGCCGTAGGTCTGGAGCAGCCGGCCGGCATAGGCGAGCTTTAGTCCGTTTTCCTGCAGAAACTGCATCAGGGCGCGGGCGGCGTGGTGCGCCTGCCAGGTGTCGGCAATTTGTCGGGCGGTTTTGGGACCGATGCCTTTGACTTCGCAAAGTCGCTCGGGGGCCTTTTCGATCATCTCCAGGGTGTGGGCCTGGAAATGGGCCACCAACCGCCGGGCGGTTTTGGGGCCGATGCCCTTGACCACACCGGATTCGAGGTAGTGGCGGATGCCGGCCACCGAGGCCGGCAGGATGACCTCAAAGGCCAGTATCTTGAATTGCTGGCCAAAACGGGGATGGGTTTCCCATTGGCCTTTCAGGCGCAGGGCCTGGCCGGGGCTGACGCCCGGCAGGTAGCCGACCACGGTGATCGGGCGCGGCTGCCGGTCGGCTTGAACCCTGGCTACGGTGTAATGATTCTCCGGGTTGTGGTAGGTAATCCGCTCGAGATGGCCGTCAAGGGTGGCTGCCTCAGAGGGCGTAAAGGGGGTCATGGGCAATGATCCAATCGACGGCCGCATAAAGATCCGCGGCCACATGGTCCGGGCGGCCCGGCCGGCCGGATAAGGCCTTTTCGGCGTGCGCACCGTTTCCGGTGCGCACCAGGACGGCCAGGCGCACCCCGGCCGCGCGGGCCGCGGCGATGTCCTTGGCGCTGTCGCCGACCAGGCAGGCCCTCCCAAGGTCGATGGCGTAGCGCTCGCCAGCCTCCCGGATCAGGCCGGGGAGGGGCTTGCGGCAGCTGCAGGCGTGATCCGGGTGGTGGGGGCAGAAGAAAATATCCCGGATCTCCCCGCCGGCATCACTGACGGCGGCGCACATCCGGGCGTGGAGGTCATCGAGAGCCGCCGGCGTCATCATCCCGCGCCCGACGCCCGACTGGTTGGTGATGATGATTGTGGTGAAGCCTGCACGTCTTAGGCGGGCGAGGGCCCGGCGGCTGCGGGGCAGGAATTCGAACTGCGACCAGTTCAGGATGTAATTCGGGGAGTCGCGGTTGATGACCCCGTCGCGGTCCAGAAATACGACTTTGGAAAGCATGCCCCCCCTGCGCTATTCGGCCACGATAAAAGCGTCGGGAAACCCATTGCGTGCCAGGCTCTGGCGGTAGGCCTCGGCCTGGTCGAGATTTTCAAAACGCCCGACCCTGACCCCGTGCAGTTCTCCGTGGGCGGGGCTCTGGTAGACCCTCACGTGGGCGTCGGTGAAACTTCCCAGCAGTTCCCGGCGCTGGCGTTCGGCATTTTGCGGATCCCGGAAAGCGCCCACCTGGAAGGAGAATTTCCCGGCCCGGTAGTCGACCGGCCGGTAGTGGGGGGCCTCCGGTGTCGAGTCGGCGGCGGCCGCCCCCAGGGCGAGCACTTCCACCGGGGCGGTGCCCGGGCCGACCACGCCGATCTCCTTGGCCGCCGTATAGGACAGGTCGATGATCCGGCCGCTCACAAAAGGGCCGCGGTCGTTGATTTTGACCACGACGCTGCGGTTGTTGTCCAGGTTGCGGACTTTCACATAGGTGTCGAAGGGCAGCGTCTTGTGGGCGGCCGTCAGGGCGTACATGTCGTAGATTTCGCCGTTGGAGGTCCGGCGGCCGTGAAATTTTTGGCCGTACCATGACGCCCGGCCCTGTTCGCTGTATCCCCTGGCATGGTCCAGTGGCTGATACCAGGTGCCGTAGACCTGATAGGGCTTGGGGGCCTGGACCGCGGGCGGCGGCGCCCCCGCCACCGGGGGGGCTGCCGGTCCCGGCGGCAGGGTCTGAAGGGGCGCGGAACACCCTGCGGCCATCAGCACCCAGACGGCGGCGATGGCCAGACGGCGGTTTGGGTGACGGGCTTGCATCTTACTTCGCCAGGGCCAGCTTCAAGACATCCATCATCTTGTCCACGAAGTGGAAGGTGATGTCGCGCTGAACCCGTTTGGGGATGTCCTCCAGATCCTTGCTATTGAATTTGGGCATGATGATGGTCTTGATGCCGGCCCGATGGGCGGCCAGCACTTTTTCCTTGATGCCGCCCACCGGCAGCACCTGGCCGCGCAGGGTGATCTCGCCGGTCATGGCCAGATCTTTGTGGATCCGGGTGTCCGTCAAAAGCGATACCAGCGAGGTCAGCATGGTCACCCCGGCCGAGGGCCCGTCCTTGGGAATGGCGCCCGCCGGAACATGGATATGGATGTCGTGCTTGTCGAAAAAGTCCTCCGGGATTTTCAGTCGTTCGGCGTGCGAGCGGATAAAACTCAGCGCCGCGGAGGCCGATTCCTTCATCACATCGCCCAGCTGGCCGGTCAAGGTCAGGCCTTTGCTGCCGCGCATGGCGGTGGCTTCGATGAACAGCAGGTCCCCACCGAAGGGTGTCCAGGCCAGCCCCATGGCGACCCCCGGGGTCAGAATCCGAGCCTTGGCCTCGGCCGTGACGCGCACCGGCCCCAAAAACTTGGGGATGTTCTTGACCTTGATGGCCACCTTTTGGGCTTCGTCCTGAGCGATCATGCTGGCCGCCCCACGGCAGATGGAGGCGATTTCGCGCTCCAGGTTGCGCAGCCCGGCTTCCCGGGTGTAGCCGGAAATGATCTCTTTGATAGCCCCGCGGGTGAAGCTTAAATCCTCTGCTTTGAGCCCGTGGGCCTCGCGCTGACGGGGGACCAGGTAGCGGTTGGCGATCTTGATCTTCTCGTCCTCGGTGTAGCCCACCAGCTGGATCACCTCCATGCGGTCGCGCAAGGGCGGCGGGATGGTGTCCAGGACGTTGGCCGTGGCGATGAACATCACCTTGCTGAGATCGAAGGCCACGTCCATGTAGTGGTCGGTGAAGGAAAAATTCTGCTCCGGGTCGAGGACCTCCAGCAGCGCCGATGATGGGTCGCCGCGGAAATCGCTGCCCACCTTGTCGATTTCATCCAGCATGAAGACCGGGTTGTTGGACTCGGCGCGCCGCAGCCCCTGGATGATGCGCCCGGGCAGGGCCCCCACGTAGGTCCGGCGATGGCCGCGGATTTCGGCCTCATCGCGCACACCGCCCAGAGACATCCGGATGAACTTGCGTCCCAGGGCCCGCGCGATGGAGTGCCCCAGGGAGGTCTTGCCGGTTCCGGGCGGTCCGGCAAAGCACAGGATCGGGCCCTTGGAGTCCGGTTTGAGCTTGCGCACCGCCAGATACTCGATAATCCGTTTTTTGGCTTTTTCCAGCCCGAAGTGGTCGTCGTCCAGGACCTTGCGGGCCTTGCGGATATCCAGGTTATCCTGGGTGCTCGCGTTCCAGGGCAGCGCGGTCAACCAGTCCAGATAGGTCGAGGCCACGGTGTACTCTGCGGAGGAGGGGTGCATACGGGACAGGCGGTCCAACTCGCGCTCGGCTTCCTTGACGGCCTCTTCGGGCAGGTTTTTTTCCTGAATCTTGGCGCGGTACTCCTCGACCTCCACCCCGGCCTCGTCCTTTTCTCCCAGTTCCTCCTTGATGGCCTTGAGCTGCTCGCGGAGATAATACTCCCGCTGGCGTTTGTCCATATCGCCCTTGACCTGGGTCTGGATCTTGTTGCCGAGTTCCAGGACTTCAAGCTGGTAGTTGACGATCCGGGTGGCTTCCTTGAGCCTTTTACGAACGTCCGTGGTTTGCAGGATTTGCTGCTTTTCCTCCACCTTGGAGTTGAGCGTGGACGCAATCATGTCCGCCAGCGTGCCGGGCTCCTTGATGGACTTGGCCATGGCGAGGACTTCCTGCGGCAGCCCCGGCGAAAGCTGCACCACCCGGGCGAAGAGGCCCATGATATTGGTCATCAGGGCTTCGATTTCCTTGCCCTTGAGTTCCTCCTCGGGCAGGTGAACCACCCGGGCCTTCAGAAACGGCAGGCCTTCCTCGAAGGTTTCGACTTTGAAGCGGCTCAACCCCTGAACCAGCAGCTGCACCTTGTTGTCCTCGGACTTGGCCATTTTCAGGATCAGGGCGCTGGTGCCCACCTGGGACAGGTCCTCCTGGGATTGGACCTTTTTGGGGGACCGCCTCTCGGAGAGCAAAAGCCCCACGATACGATCCTTGGACATGGCCTCGTCCACCAGCTGGATGGACTCCTTCTGCATGACCACCAGGGGCAGAACCATCTTGGGAAAGAGGACCGCATCAAAGAGGGGCAGGATCGGAAGAAGGTCGGGTATTTTCTCGGTGCTCATTTCCGCAGGCGAATGCTCATCAGTCATATTGGCCTCCCGCACATGGGTTCAAAAAATTTCCGGTTAGCGTCGCCGACTTCGGAATCACCCTTCGGTAATGGGAATTTTATGGGTTTTGTCGGACAACATTTTGGGCAGGGTGATCTTGAGGAAACCGTTGGCGTAGAGCGCCGTGACCTTTTCAGTATCCACCGGCGCCGACAGGAACAGGAAGCGTTCGAAGTGGCCGTACTGAATCTCCGCCAGCCGGTAGGTGCCCTTCACCATTTCCGGCACCTCCTTGCGTCGGCCCCCGATCTTGACGGCCTTGGTGCTGATTTCCAGCTCCAGATCCTCCTTGCGGACACCGGCGATCTCAGCCAGAATGAAAATCTCCCGGGCGGTTTCGTACATGTCCATCTGGGGTTTCCAGGAACACTCCGAGCAGTTGAACATGGGGCCGACCGAGCGGAACATCTCCTCGATGGTTTTTTCGAATTTGGAACCCAGTTGATCAAAATCATCTCCAAAACGAATTTTGATAAAGTCCATTTCCGGCTCCTGCGGTTGCGGGTGAAGGCAACAAGATTTTACTCGTCAAATTGTAGAAAAATAACACCCCACCCATGTTTTGTAAAGCCAAAGAAAACGGTCGGCGACGGCGGCCAAAACGTTGCCGGCACAGGAGTCCATGGGTGCCCGCCGGCAGTCGCGAGCAGCTAAGGGGCCAGGGCCGGCCGACACCCCCATGGGGCGTTTGGCTGCCGACCCGAGCGGCCGCCGGGGGCTTTTCGCAATCGCCTTTTCCTGGTATGCTGCGATGACTGAAAGCGCTGGCAATCCGGCTTGCCGACTTCTCCGTGCGCCCTGTGGGCGCCGGTTTCACCATCGCCCGATCGATGGCGCGGCGAGCTGACCCCGGGGAGTGACGCATCCATGACTTCACCTGCGCGGGCTTCTAATTTACGGTGGGTGATCCGCTCCCAGTACTTCCTCTACTTCGGGGTGCTGGGCATTTACCTGCCCTTCTTCAACCTCTACTGCCACCGCATCGGCTTCAGCGGCATGCAGATCGGGAGCCTGT
>JBAPYE010000169.1:0-30325 GCA_049284575.1 Desulfobacterales bacterium | reverse complement strand
TTTGTATTCGTGCTACGATTTTATTGACAATCGCCCAGGATTTCACTATAACGCCACCCACGTGCCGGAGTGGTGAAACTGGTAGACGCAGAGGACTCAAAATCCTCCGACCGCAAGGTCATGTCGGTTCGATTCCGACCTCCGGCACCACGTCAGACCCCCTGGGTCGCGATGCCCTTCGCGGCTCTTGTGGTTTTCTGGGGCCCGCTGGATTTTCTGCCCCGCTCCGCGTCCTGAAACCCACCCCCAGACCGGTTGCCGGGCTTTTCAAAACGCTCGGTGGTTGGTACCCCGGTCACGCCAATAAAATCCTCACCCGTAAACCAGATCCCCTCATTTTCGTTTACTTCCGGGCGCTTGCGGCCCGGGCGCATTCGGCCGAAAATCGCGTCAGAATCGAGACCGCCGTTTCCGCATCCTCCGACCGGATCAGGAGGTGGTCCTTGCGAAAAGCGCACTGCGCAACGATGGCGATCCCCGCTTGCGCCAGGCGCTCGGCCGCCGGCAGAAGGTAGCCGCTGACGTTCAGGTCGATCTCGAGGTCGAGTGTCACCACCCGGTAGGGGCCGGCGAGCGCCAGGGGGTGGGCCTTTGGGGAGACCGACGCCCACGCCTCGCGCCG
The DNA here is from genome assembly GCA_049284575.1 of Desulfobacterales bacterium. Lineage (GTDB taxonomy): Bacteria > Desulfobacterota > Desulfobacteria > Desulfobacterales > JAABRJ01 > JAABRJ01. The sequence continues at coordinate 29,703 of JBAPYE010000169.1, read as the reverse complement.
CAGGGTCAGGGAGACCTCGTCTTTTTCGACCACCAGCGCCGCGAATTGATCTCCCCCGGCGGCCGCCAGCAGGGCGGCTTCCTTGAGAGCCTCATGCGGCAGGCTGACCAGCAGATAGTCCCCCGGCCAGGGCATGATACGCGTTTGGGCCCACAGGGCGCGGACGGTTTCGTTCATGGCGCGTTCTTTCGCTCGAAGGTGTTCCGGCTGCGGGAGCCTGAGGACGGGACCCCCTTTTCGGGTTCAGCCATTCGGCGACAGTTTAAACGATTTTTCGAAATCCTGGTCCAGCCGCTGTCGGTTCAACCGGTCGGAAAGGGGCGCGTAGTAGTAGGCCAGCTTGGCACGGCCCTCTTCTTGGTAATGTTTGAGCTTGATGGTGACCTCTCCGGAATGCCAGATCAGAATCGTGCTGCCCAAGCGCAGCTGGGCCCGCGCTTCCCCGTACTGGCCGGTGAGGGACCGGCGGGCCTGCTCGAAGGCTTCCCGGCCGTCCAGGTTGAGATAGGCGGCAAAGAAACGCTCCTCGAAGAAACCGTAGCGCACCGGCCCGGAATAAACGTTGGGCAGGTGGAAGACTTCATGCGGGCGGCGGTGGTAGCTGAGATCGCCGTCGCGGGAGATCTGTTCAAGGCCTTCAAGCGCCGAAAGCGGGGTGCCCCAGGCAATACCCCCAAAACCCCGGCGCACGTCGGCGGCACCTGCCAGGCTCGCCGCCTGAAAGATCAACAGGCCGAGCGTCCAATAAACTGTCCGTCGCATAGGTTCAGTCCTCCGCTTTTGAAGGCGGCATGCAGAAAGGTTTCCTGCCATAGAATTGCAGACCGTTGGGTTCAGAATGCCCTGTACGCGTAAGGCTATATCACCCTAAGGGCTGCCGCTGGGGTTGTCAACGGCTGCCCGCGCGGGCCTTTCAGGCCTTTCTTGGGTCCGGCATGAGGCTCATGGCCGAGGGGTTCAGCCGCAGGTGCACCTGTTGGCCGGGCCCCGGCGGCGGTGGGGTGTTGGGCAGGGTGAAGATCAGCGTGATGCCGTTTTCGGCTGTTGTCCGCAGAAGGTAGTGCTGCCCCTGGAAGAGGCGGGCCGCGACCCGGACCGCGATAACCGGTGCACCGGGGTCGGCGAAGCCGACGGGTGCCAGGGAGGCGGCTTCGGGCCGGATGAGAAGGGTGACCTGCGCGCCGCGGGCGGCCGTTGTGCCTGGGATCCGAAATCGCCCCAGGGGGGTCGCGACCGCACCGTCCGCGGTTACCCGGCCCGCAACGAGATTGTGCAACCCCAGAAATCGGGCCACCAGCGGGCTGGCCGGCTGGCGGTAGAGGGTTTCCGGGGGGGCGATCTGGGCGATCCGCCCGTCGTCGATGACGGCGACGGTGTCGGCCACGGCGAAGGCCTCGGCCTGATCGTGGGTCACCATGATGCTGGTGACGCCCACCTGTTTCAGAATCAGCTGGAGATCCGCCATCAGGCGCTCGCGCAAGGCGCGGTCGAGGGCCCCCATGGGCTCGTCCAGCAACAGCAGCCGCGGCTGGGGGGCGAGGCTGCGGGCCAGGGCCACCCGCTGGCGCTCGCCGCCGGAAAGCTCTGCGATCCGGCGGGCGGCAAACCCGATGAGGCCCACCCGCTCCAGGGTCTCCGCGACCCGCCGCTGGAGCTCCGGGCGCGTCAGGCGTTGGAGTTCCAACCCGAAGGCCACATTCTCGAAAACGTTTTTATGGGGGAAAAGGGCATACTCCTGGAACATCATGCCGAACTGGCGGCGATGGGGCGGCACCGGTGCCAGGTCCCGGCCGTCAAAGGTGATGATGCCGCTGTCGGGGCGCTCCAGGCCGGCGATCAGCCGCAGCAGGGTGGTTTTGCCGCAGCCCGAGGGGCCCAGCAGGCAGAGGATGTCGCCCGCGGCCAGGCTCAGGCTCACCTCCCGGATGAAGGGCTGGCGGTCGAAGGTTTTGGAGACCCGCGTGAGGCTCAGGAGTGCCATCTTAAAACCCTCCGGAGGTGCCCGGGCGGATCTTTTCGAGAAAAACGAACCCGGCGGCCGTGACCAGCATCAGCAGGCTGCTCATGGCCATGGCCTGCCCGTAGTTGAGAGCCCCCGGCTGGCCCAGGAAGCGAAAGATGGCCAGCGGCATGGTGGGGGTCTGGGGGCGGGCGACCAGGGCCGTGGCGCCGAATTCGCCCATGCTGATCGTAAAGGCGAAGACCACCCCCACCAGCAGCGCCCGGCCAATGATCGGCAAATCCACGCAGCGCCAGACGTGCCAAGGGGAGGCGCCCAAAAGGCTAGCCGCCTCCCGCAGGCTGTCGGGAATGCTCCGCAGGGCCGGCAGCAGGCTGCGCAGGACAAACGGAAAGGCCACCAGGCAGTGGGCCACCGGGACCAGCAGCAGTGAATTGCGCAGGTTGAGCGGGGGCCTGTCAAGCGCGATGATAAACCCGAACCCCAGGGTGACGGCGGAGGTGGACAGCGGCAGCATGAAAATCGGGTCCAGCAGGGTTGTAAGGCGGGACGGGGGGCCGGCCAGAAAGAGGGCCGCCGGCAACCCCAGGACGACCGCCAGCAGCAGCGCGGTCAGTGCGAAGCCCACGGAGTAGCCCATCGCCTGGAACGGTGGAACGAAAAACAAGGACTGCGAGCGGTTTTCAAAAATCGCGCGGTAAAAGCCCAGGCCGAGGCCGCTTTCCGTGGTGAAGGACTGTATCAGCAGGGCGGCCAGGGGCGCGGCCAGAAAGAGCACTGCGGGCAGCAGGCCGATGCCCAGAAAAAGCCGGTCACCTGCCGTTTGCACCGTTTGTCGACCGATGGCGGGGGCCGCCGGCATCAGGGTCAGCGGGCTGCGACGCTGCAGCGCGGTGTAGGCCCACATCAGCCCGAAGGTGAAAAAAATCTGGATCAGGGAAAGCGCTGCGGCCAGCGGCAGATTGAACAGATGGACCGCCTGGCGGTAGATTTCGACCTCGATCGTGGCCAGCCGCGGACCACCCAGGATCAGGACGACCCCGAAGCTGGAGAAACAGAAAATGAACACCAGCAGGGCCGCCGCCAGGATGGCCGGCCGCAGCAGGGGCAGGCTGACCCGGCGGAAGGCCTGCCAGCCCGAAGCCCCCAGCATGCGCGCGGCTTCGTTCATCTCCGGCGCCAACTGGGCCCAGAACCCGCCCACGATGCGCAGCACCACGGCATAGTTGTAGAACACGTGGGCGGCCAGGATCATCCCGACGGACTGGTGCAGTCGAATCGGCGGCGTCGGCAGATCCCAGATCGCCATCAGCCCCGTGTTCAGCAGCCCGTGGGGGCCCAGGAGGGCCTGAAAGGCGCTGGCGACCACGACTGTCGGCAGCACAAAGGGGATTGTCGCAAGGGTTTGCAGCGCTGCGCGGCCCCGGAAATCGTAGCGTGCGAAAAGGAAGGCGCCCGGCAGGGCGATGGCCAGGGTCAGCAGGGTCGAAACCGCCGCCTGCCAGAAGGTGAACCACAGCCGGCCGAGGTAGTATCCCGATCTGAAAAGTTTTTTAAGCTCCAGGGGCGCCCACAGATCGCTCGGAAAAAAACTGACGATCAAAATCCGCACCAGTGGGTAAAAATAGAACAGGCCGAGAAAGAGCAGCGGCGGCAGGACGAGCAGCAGTCGGCGCCTCAGGGGTGATGCCATGGGAAATCCCGGTTTGGGGTTGAACCGGGCGGCGCCGCCGCCCTTGCAGAAGATGGTCGTAACCCTGGGCTAGCGCAGCACGGTTTCGGTCCAGGCCTGGATCCAGCGCTCGCGCTGGGCAGCGATCTCGGCGGGGGGCAGCGCCACCGGCTGCTCGGCCATGCGGGTGTGCCGGCGAAAGACCTCGGGCAGGGTCGCCTCCCGATTGGCGGGAAAAACGAACATCTGCAGGGGGATATCCTCCTGAAAGGTCCGGCCCAGCATGAAATCCACCAGCTGGCGGGCCAGTGCCAGATGAGGGGTGCCCTCCAGGATGCCCACGAATTCAATCTGGCGAAAGCAGGTCCCGGGAGTGGTGACCGCTGCGGTGGGGGCCTCGTCCACGGGTTTTTCGGCAAAATAGACCTCGGCCGGCGGACTGCTGGCGTAGCTGACCACGATCGGGCGACTGCCCTTGGAGGCGCCGCTGAACTGCCCCCAGTAGGCATCCTTCCAGCCGTCTGTGACCAGTACGTCGTTGTCCCGCAGCCGCTGCCAGAAACCGAGGTAGCCGTCCTCGCCGAAATGGCCCACCGTGGCCAGCAAAAAGGCCAGGCCGGGAGAGGAGGTGGCCGGGTTCTGCACCACGGCAAGCCCCTTGAAAGCCGGCTTGACCAGGTCCTCCAGGGTTGCGGGCGGCGTCAGCTGCCGGATTTCAAACCATTTTTTGTCGTAGTTCAGGCAGACATCGCCGAAGTCCACGGGCAGCAGGCGGTGTTGCGAATCCAGTTTGAGATGGTCCGGGATGGCGGCCAGCAGGGGCGAGGCATAGGGCTGGAAAATACCCGCCTTGAGGGCCCGGCTGAGATAGGTGTTGTCCACCCCGAAAAACACGTCCGCCATGGGGTTTGCTTTTGACAGGATCGCCTGGTTGAGGGCCGCGCCGGCATCTCCCGCCTTGAGGAAGCGGAGCGTGACCCGATGGGCCTGCTCGAAAGCGGCGACAGTTTCCCGGCTGGCGCTGAAACTGTCGTGGGTCATGACGGTGATCTGGGTCGTCTGGGCCGCGGCCTGGGAGAAGCCGCCGATCAGCAGCAGGGCGGCGGTCCACAGCAGGGCCAACACGCGGGGTTTCATGGCATCCTCCTGACTATGAAGGGGAATGAAAACAAGCAAGCCGTTCTGCCAGGGCAGGAACGGCTTGAATCCCGCATCGAGTTTCCTACACCGGCATTACCCGGATCAGGTTCAACGGTCGGACCCACTCTTGCGCTCAAGAGTCCCTCTCAGCCCGGTTTCACCAGGCTCCCGGCAGACAATATGTGAAATCAACGGCTTATTTTAAGGGTTTCCGGTGGTCGGTGTCAACCCTCATTTCCTTCCCGCAGTTCTGACGCACCGCCGCCCGGGTTCACGGGCCGCAGGCAAAACCGCCCAGCCCGCAGGCCCAGGAAGAAAATCCGATGCAGACAGCGGCGGCCGCCAGGGCGTAAAACTGGCAGCGCCTGCCGGGGGCGGCTTCCGTCAGCAGCGCGAAAGCGCCGCCCAGTGACATGCCGGCGGCAAAACCGAACAGGTGCGCGAGGAGATCGGAATTTTGGGCCGTTCCCAAGACCGCCAGCAGTGCCAGCCCGCCGCCCAGCGGCAGCAGCGCACGAAAACGCTCGCCCGGCGTGCGGATTCGGCGGGCGAACTGGATGGCGCTGAGGATCCCCAGTGCCCCGAATATGGCCGTCGAACTGCCCACCGAGAGGTGCCCCGAACGGAAGAAGACGGCATTCAGGGCGTTGCCGAGCCCGCCGCTGGCCAGCACCATCAGCCAGCCGAGGCCCCAGCCGCAGATGGAGGCCACGGCCGTTCCAAAAAGGGCGATGCCCACCAGGTTGCCCACCAGATGCAGCGCGTCGGCGTGAATCATGAGGGCCGTGATCGTCCGGTACCATTCACCCTGGAGGATCGCGCCGGCCGAGGCGCCGCAGGCGTTGACGACCCGGTCGGGGCTGTCGCTGGAAACCCGCGCCAGATGCATGCCGGCGAGGAGCGCCGCCGCCCACAGGCCGCTGAAGGCCCCCGGCGACCGCCGGGGGATTTCACCTGCAGGGTCCGGTGGCGGGTTGTGCGCTTCGTAACGGCTGAGGGCCTCTCGGGCCCTGGCGGCATCCTCCCGGGCCACCGACAGGGTCCAATGCTCACCGCAGCGGCTGATGCTGTGGCGGATGTTGAGCACCGAGCACACCAGGCTATAGGTGCGGGCCTGCTGCTGGCTGAGATTTTCCCTTAGAGGTACCACGCGCAATCACCCCCAGGCGGATTTTTGAAGGGCATTGCGCAGTGCTGGCCACGGCGGATTAAAGTTTGCGATCGGCCGGCCGATCAGTATGTGAAACGCTTCTCGAATGCCCGTGCATCTTTTAAACCGGCCATCTCCAAAATAAAATAAAAAACCGTGATGCCGCCGTTTGAAACAACGGCATTCAGGGAAGCGTCAACACCAGTGAACAGCGGTTGGGACGCACGTTTCAGGTCAACGTTTCAACTCAACCCCCCCAAAAAAAGCGGCCCGCAAACGGCGCCGCTTTTTTGCTTCCCGGCTGCGGGCCGCAGAATGCCTTCCGGAAGGCCGCCCCCCTGAGACTGCGCGGCTCTTCAGCGTCCCGCCACGGACCTCGCATCCAGCATCCGACCCGCCGCCACCGGTTTTGTCAGTCCTCCGCCCGTTTTTGCGAAACCCCTTTCAGTCTGTCGGCAACCAGTTTCCCGTCATCCGGGGGAGTTTCAGGACCCCAGGGTGGATAGCGCCTTGCCAGGGGAACCTGGGGGTCTTATTTTCCTGCTGTTTTTTTACATGCCGGTGCCCTGAAGGCCAGTGGCGCTGCAGGCTATCGCGGTTACCCCCAACCCGGGCCGCGCGCGTCCGCGCGCGGCAGGCTAATGGAAAGTGAAGGACCCCATGAGTGAATTGAAAAACGATCAACTGCTGACCATCGTTACCCAGATTGCCGAGAAGCATGGCTGCAAAATAGTGGACATCGATCTGGAAAATCACACCCTCAATCTGGACGGGCCGGAATGCAACCAGGTGGCATGCGCCATCGAGTTGGAATCGGTTCTGGGCTGACCCCGGCGATTATGACCCTCAGACCAGCGCCGCCGCGAGTTCCGGCAGCCTGATTTCGGTCACCACGGACCGACCGATATCCGTCAGCAACACAAAGTGGACGGTGTCGCCGGTCCTCTTTTTGTCCTTGCCCAGGGCCTCCAGGACCGCTTTGCGATCAAAAGCCATCCGAACCGGCAGCCGCAGCTTGGTCAGCAGCGCCCGCAGGCGCTGGTAGGCGGCTTGCGGCAGGAGCCCGCGGTTGACCGACAGCGCCGCAGCGATCAGCATGCCGACGCTGACGGCCTCGCCGTGCAGCGCGCCGGTCGCCTTCTCCAGGGCGTGGCCGAAGGTATGGCCGAAATTCAGTTTGCGCCGCTCCCCCTGTTCGTGCTCGTCCCGCTGGACCACCGCCGCCTTGATGGCCACGCAGCGCGCCACCAGGTGGGTGATGACCTCGGGCGCAAGGGCCAAAGCGGCCTGCCAGTGGGTTTCCAGATAGGCGAACAGGGCGGCGTCGGCGATTGCCCCGTGTTTGACGATCTCGGCAAACCCCGATGCCAGCTCGCGCTGCGGCAGGCTGCGCAGCATCTGCGGGTCGCAGAGCACAAATGCCGGCTGGCGAAAGGTTCCCACCATGTTTTTGTACCCGCCGAAATTGACCCCGTTTTTCCCGCCGACGCTGGCATCCACCTGCGCCAGCAGCGAGGTGGGCACCAAACCGCAGCCCACGCCGCGCAGGTAGGTGGCGGCGACGAAACCGGCGATGTCGCAGACGATCCCCCCCCCGATCCCCACGATAAAGGTCGAGCGCTGGGCTTCAATTGCCACCAGCCGCTCGTAGATGTCCGAGACGGTTTTCAGGGTTTTGTTGGCTTCGCCGGTGTCGATGCGGATCACCTCGCACGGCGGAAAACGCTCACCGTAGTGCCGCCAGAGATTGTGGTCGGTGACGAGGACACTTTCGGCCAGCGGGATGCGCGCGGCCAGCCGGTCGAAATTTTCGCCGACGAAAATCGTGGAGGTCCCCTGGCTGCCCTGGATCGTGACGGGGGTCATGGCCTTACTGCTCACTGAAGGTGTGAAAGATTGACCGCACCTGGCGGCAGAGGGTTTCAAACTGGTGCGGGTAAAGGGACTGGGCCCCGTCGCTCATGGCTTTTTCAGGGGTGTGGTGGACCTCCACCATCAGTCCGTGGGCGCCCACGGCCACCCCGGCGCGGCTCAGGGGGATGACCTGATCTCGGCGGCCGCCGGCGTGGCTGGGATCGATGATGATGGGCAGATGGCTTTCCTTGCGGACCACCGGCACGGCCGAGATGTCCAGGGTGTTGCGGCTGTGGTTGACGAAGGTGCGCACGCCGCGCTCACACAGAATCACCGCGCTGTTGCCGCCCTCGAGGATATACTCCGCGGCCATCAGCCACTCGTCGATCGTGGCGGCCATGCCGCGCTTGAGCATCACCGGTTTGCGGGCTTTCCCGGCCCGGCGCAGCAGGCTGAAGTTCTGCATGTTGCGGGTGCCGATCTGGATGATATCCGCGTATTCCTCGACCATATCGAAGGTTTCGTCGTCCATGACCTCGGTCACCACCGGCAGGCCTGTGGTCTCGCGGACCTTGGCCAGGATCTTGAGGCCTTCCAGGCCCAGCCCTTGGAAGGAATACGGCGAGGTGCGGGGCTTGAAGGCGCCGCCCCGGAAGATCTCGGCCCCCGCCTGCTTGACCAGCTTGGCGATGGTCATGGCCTGGGTTTCGCTTTCGATGGCGCAGGGACCGGCAATCAGGGTCATGTGGCCGTTGCCGATGACCACCTCCCCGACCTGGATGATGGTGTCTTCCATCTGGGATTCGCGGCTGACCAGTTTGTAGGGCCGGGTGATGGGCACCGCCTCCTTGACGCCCGGCAGCCCCAAAAAGGCGTCGGCGTCGATGGGCCCCTTGTTGTTGAGGATTCCGATGGAAACGCGCTCCCCGCCCGGGATGGGGCGCGCGACGTAGCCGTTGGCCTCGATGGTGGCCACGACGGCCTGAATTTCCTGGGGTGTGGCGTTCTGGTTCATGACGATCAGCATGGGGGATCTCCTCTGCAAGGGTAAGGGCGCGATGTCGAAAAAAAAGCCGTGGGTGGGCCCACGGCTTGTGCGAAAAAAAAAGACCGTGGGCTTTGGGGCCCGCGGTCCTGGGTCTGTTCTGTTTTTGCCTGACGGCGCGAACTATCCGGTAACCGGTCGAAGCCCCTTGCGTGCGGGTCGCCACCACCAAAACCAGAGATAATTGTGTGGGCTGTCAGGTGTCATGATCTTTATTGCTTTGAACCCAAAAAATGATGAGCGTCAGGAGCATTTTAGGAAAGCGCTTCGGGCTTTGTCAAGCGCTTTTTTGGGCGCTTGGCCGGCGCCTATTTCTTGGCCTCGCCGCCGGCCGGTTCCAGAAAGCTTTGCAGGTCTCCCACGAAGCTGTCGCGCCGCCATTGGGGGATGACGTAGGTCCAGGCGCCGAGACGCCGGTTTGTTTCGGCGATTTCAGAAGTGCCATCGGAGGCCGGGGCATCCTGGCCCTCGGCCGCCGGCGTCTTGATGGCGGCCTGCACCCTGAGGAAGTGGGCCTCGGGGTTTTCGGGCAGGGCCGGCCCGACCGCCAGGGTGTAGGTGGTGCCGTCAAAGAGCCGATACGCGATCACCAGATCGCCGTCGGCAGGAATCGCAGCGCCGGGATCGGCCACATCCTCGATCTCCAAGCTTGACAGGGCCTCGAACACCTCGTCCACCTTTGCCTGGCGGATTTGCCGCTCCCGGGGCGCAGCCATTAGCTCGGCCGGTTGGCCTTTGGCCGGGCGCCGCAGGGTATAGCGGGTGTCCCCGGTTTGGGGGTCGCGGGCGACCACCTCATGAATTTTTTCCGCGGCAATGTCTAAAAGCCCGGTATCCAGCCACTCGGCGGCCGTCTTGCCCAGCGACCGAAAGCTCTGGTCCACCAGGTAAACCTGGGTCTTGCCCACCGGCAGCACGAACTGCGTGTCGGTCGTGGGGGAGGTTTTCCCCAGGAGCAGATCCACCAGGGGGCTTTCCTGGGCGCTCAGCAGGGTGATGCGGGTGGCGACCTGGTCTGCGGACACCCCGTCGGTGCCGGGTGGGTGCAAGGCCAAACGCTCGGTGACCTCCGCGTCGGCTTCGAAAGTCCGGCCGATTTTCATGTCCCGCAGCTGCTGCACCAGGCGGGTGATATTGGCGAAATCGGCGGGAAAGTCGAAGCGGCTGGCAACCGTCCAGGCGTCGTTCTTCAGTTTCAGCCGCACCGTCTCATCTGGGCCGGCAAGCGTGATGGCGCTGATCTCATGGACGGGCAGGTCCGGCAGCAGCTTCTGCCCCAGCGCGGCGCCGCCCTCTTTGGCAGGCTGCGGTCGGGTGATAAACACCGCGGCTGCGCCCAGGGCGGCGCAGATGCTCAGCAGGACGATCACGGTTTTCAATTTCATAAACCACCTCTGGCGGTGACCCCTGCTGCCCGGGCGCGCAGAAGCCAACCGGCTTGTCGACAGGGGGCAATCGTACGCTTTTTGCCCGTTAGGGGTGCATGCGGTTGCGACGGTAAACGGCGTAGCCGATGCCGGCGATACAGACCACCAGCGGCATCAGGAAAATATTGATGACCTTGACGGTCGCCCCCAGGGCCTCGATATCGGCCCGCAGGTTCCGGCGCACCCCTTTCAGTTCCTGGTTGATGCGCAGCTTTTCCTCCTGGAATTTCTGGATTTCAGCCTCCTGCTCCGCGCTGAGGATCAGCTTCTGGGAGGCGTCCTTGCGCTGCTCGAGTTCCTGCAGCTTCTGGTTGGTGGCCTCTATTTTTCCCAGCAGTTCCTGTTCACGGTCGAGCCAGCGGGACTGGGCTTTCTGCTCCAGGGCTTGAACCCGGGTGAAGGGGCGCTCGAACTTGCCCCGCGAGCGGATATTGATCAGACTCTGACCGCCGGCCAGCATCTCGGCGGCGTTGAGCAGGAAATTCAGATTGTCGTTGAAAATCTGCGCCATTTCAAACCCGAGGAAATTCTGCCGGCTGACGTAGTAGCCGTCGAAGAGCATGTCGGCGTCTGCCACGACGATCACGGTGGCAGCTTTGACGCCCTGCTGGAGATGCTCGGCGGCAGGCGGAGGCGCCTGCGCGCTGTCCGCTTCCAGGGTATCCTCGCCCGACCGGGGGATGCCGTCCGGGAAGGCGGTGGGAAACACCCCGCTGAGTTTGACCGCCAGGTCGTAGGCGGTGTCGGATGGCCGGAAGGACTTGCGCAGTTCCGCGAGGCCGAAGCGGGCGTTGAACCCGTCCGCCAGTGCCGAGTTGGGGCTGGCGTGTACCAGCGGTTCGTAGGTCACCGGGCCGTCCGAGGTTTTTTCAATGCTTCCGGCCACCGGCAGGAGGAGGCTCTCCAGTTTGGAGGTGATGATGTTCTCCGGGTTGATGCCGTTTTGGCGGATCGACAGCCAAAAGGGGTTGTCCTCGATTTGGTTGGCCTCGTTGCGCAGCCGGGTGGCATTGTCCATGTCGACCACGGCTTGGGGTGCGCTCGTGCGGATGCCCCAGGCCGTAAACAGCGGCGCCAGCGGCTCGGCCTCGCCGGCGCCCGGCTGGGGATCCGTGACGGCCAACGGGTCGGTGAAGACCAGCAGGCTGCCGCCCCGCAATACGTGTTGGTCGATGGCGTAAAGGAGGGTATCGCTCAAGCCCCTGGGCTGGACCAAGAGCAGCAGGTCGATGCCCTCATCGATCCTGTCGGCCGTTGGCGGGAGGGTTTCGACCTCGTAGGTTTTGCGCAGCTCGGAGACAAACAGCCAGGGGGCCATGCCCTGCTGCTGAGGCATACCGAAACCCATGGGGGGGCGGCCCATGACCGGCAGGGCGCTGATGACGGCGATCCTGGGCTTTCTGGCGGTCTCGACCCGGGCGATGATGCGGGTGATGTCATATTCGAGGTTTTCTTCGCGGGTGGGATCCAGGAAAGGGATGGTTTCCTCCTGGTCCGCGGCCGTGGCCACCAGACCGAAGTAAAGCGTTTCGCCGGTGGGCAGATCAATGCCCTGGATACCGTATTTTTGGGCCCATTCCTCTTCTTCGGAGTCCGGCCGGGGGTCGTAGACCTCGGCGCTCACCCGACCGTCGCTTTCGTAGCTGTACTCCGCGAGGAAGTCCAGCAGGCGGTTGGCATAGGTCTTGACCTGCACCGGGGTGTTGACGATGTCCTGGCTGTAGTAGACTTTGATGGCCACGTTTTGCTTGAGGTTTGCCAGGATTTCGCGCGTGCTGTCGGAAAGCGAGTAGAGCCTGTCCTCGGTGGCGTCCCAGCGCAGGTTGACCCGCGCAAACACGAAGTTGACCAGCACCAGAATCAGCAGGAGCAGGATCAGGCCGCCCACGGAAAAAAGGGATTTTTGGACGCCTTTGGGTTTGTCAGCCATTTGCTTGCCTACCTCCTTCAGGATGTTCTGCGGCCCTGCAGCACCACCCCGTTAACGCACAGCATGAAGGTGATCACGGAAAGATAGTAGAGCAGGTCGCGCAGGTCCAGCACGCCTCGCTGCATGGACAGAAAATGGGTCAGAAAGCTCGTTGCGGACACCAGGTTCACAAACCAGACCGGGGCCCAGCCGGACAGCATGCCGGTCACCGGCGGGAAACCGGCCAGAACGAAAAAAAGGCAGATGACCACGGCGAGGATGAAGCTGATCACCTGGCTGCGGGTCAGGGCGGACGTCATCAAACCGACCGATAGAAAGGCCCCGGCCATGAGAAAGCTGCCCAGGTAGCCCATCACGATGGGGCCGAGGTCGGGCTGGCCCAGGTAGACCACCGTCAGGACCATGGGAAAGGTCAGCAGCAGGGCCACACCGATGAACACCCAGGCGGCCAGGAATTTGCCCAAAATGGCCTCCGTGACCGTGACCGGCAGGGTCAGGATCAGCTCCAGGGTCCCCAGGCGGCGCTCTTCGGCCCACAGCCGCATAGCCACCGCCGGCACCAGAAACAGGTAAATCCACGGGTGCCACTGGAAAAAAGGGCGCAGGTCAGCCTGGCCGACATCGAAAAAACGGCTGATATAAAAAGTGAAAAAGCCGCTCAGCAACAGGAAGATGACGATGAAGACATAAGCCACGGGGGCGTTGAAGTAGGAGAGCAGTTCGCGCTTGAAAATGGCCCTGACAACGTTGAAGAATCCTGTTTTACCCATTTTTCACCTATGGCGGCGCGGGGTTCGTGCCCACGCTCCAGCCCCGCGCGCAGCTCGCCGCCGGGCGCCGGGCACGGTCGGTGGGCCTCAGTGGCCCGTGATGCGGCGGAACACCTCATCCAGCCGGCCCTTCTCCACAAACAGCGACGTGATGACGACGCCTTGCTGTGAGAGGCGGGCGACGATTTTGTCGGCGATGGGACGGTCGATGCGCTCGGGGTAAACGCGGAAGTGCAGGTGGCCGTTTTCGGATTTCAGAAAGACGGCGGAGCGGACGCCTTCGCATGCCTGGATGGCCGCCAGGGGCGCTTCGGGATCGTCGGTTTTGATCGTCAGGCTGATGGCGCCGTGGTCCGGGGAGCTGGCCTTGAGGTTTTCGGGGCTGTCGTCGGCAATGATTCGACCGTCGTCGATGATGATGGCCCGGGTGCACACGCTTTCGACCTCCTCCAGGATGTGAGTGGACAGGATAATCGCTTTTTGGGTGCTCATTGCGCGGATCATCAGGCGGACCTCGTGCTTTTGATTGGGGTCCAGACCGTCGGTCGGTTCGTCCAGAATCAGGTACTCCGGGTCATGCAGGATGCTCTGGGCGAAGCAGACCCGCTGCTTGAAGCCCTTGGACAGGGTGCTGACCGTCTGGCGGGTGACGTTGCCGAGGAAACACTTCTCAATTATTTGCGGTACCCGCTGTTTGCGTTCGACAGCGGTGAAGCCCCTGACTTCGGCGACAAAATCAAGGAAATCGAAAACGTTCATATCCGGGTAAACCGGGGCGTTTTCCGGCAGGTAGCCGATCTTGCGGCGGGCGCCGATGGGGTCGTCCAGCAGGTCGCAGCCGCCGATCACCGCCGTTCCCCGGGTAGGCGGCAGGTATCCGGTCAGCATCCGCATGGTGGTGGATTTACCGGCGCCATTGGGGCCGAGAAAACCCAGAATTTCGCCCTTTTCAACTGTGAAGGCAATGTCGTCGACCGCCGTTTTGGAGCCGAACCGCTTCGATAGGTGTTTGGCCTCGATCATAGCTCGTGGGGTCCTTCCGAAAGCCGGGTGAACGTGGGGCGTGCTAAATCTTAGGCGGCCTCCTCGTTCAAGGGGCGCCAAATTTGACGGGACTTTATCCATTTTTTTCTGCTTGTCAACCCCGGGAATACTCCCCGGAGAGCATGCCCAACAGCGGCCGGTCTGCCGGGTGAGCTCCCGTATTGCCAGCCTGACCGGGTTCTGATATGGAGGGAAACTCATTTCACCGAAAGGAAACACCGTGGCCGCGCATGTGCCTGATTCCGGGGTCCCGCAGCGGATCTGGAAATTTTTTGCCTCCGTCAAACTCACCGTGGGGGTGCTGCTCACCTTGGCGGCGACCTCCGTCCTGGGAACCCTGATTCCTCAGAATGCCGATCCAGCCCTCTATTTTCAAAAATACGGCGAAAAACTCTTTCGGGTTTTCTGGCTCTTCGACCTTTTTGACATGTACCACTCGTGGTGGTTTCAATTTCTGCTGCTGTTGATGACACTCAACCTGCTGGTCTGCTCGCTGGACCGGCTGTCATCCACCTGGCGGGTGATTTTTCCCCGCAAGCCGGTCTTCAACCGCGCGCAGTTTGAAAAGCTGCCGGGCCGCCGGACCTTTACCGCCAGCGGCACCCCGGAGGAACTCCTGGCGCGCTATCAGCCCCTTCTGGCACGCCGCTTTCGCCGCAGCCGGCTGGAAGCCACCCCCGATGGCGGGGTTATTTTCGCCGAAAAGGGCCGCTGGAGCCGCCTGGGGGCCTATGTGGTGCACATCGGCGTGCTGTTGCTGCTGATCGGAGCGCTGATCGGGTCCTGGGCCGGCTTTGAAGGCTTTGTCAATATTCCCGAAAAGGAGAGCACCGACACCATTCAGCTGCGCAGCACCGGACAGCCCCAGCAGTTGCCGTTTGGCGTGCGCCTGGACCGCTTCCAGATATCTTTCTACGACGAGCGCAGCCGGATGCCCAAAGAATACCGCTCCACCCTGACGATCCTCGAAGACGGGGAGCCGGTGATGACCCGGGATATCCTGGTCAATGCCCCCCTGCGCTACCGGGGCATCAACATCTTCCAGTCCAGCTATGGCCAGATCAACCCCAAGACGGCTGACACGACACCGCCGGAGGCCTTTACCCTGGTCTTCACCTCCTCGGCCAGCGGCATGGTGTACCGCCAGAAGGCCGCGATCGGAGCGGAGATCGCCATCCCCGAGGGTCTGGGAAAATTTGAGATTCAGTCTTTCCAGCCCAACTACGACTTTATGGGGCACGATATGGGGCCCGCTTTGATCGGCCGCCTGACCCGTCCCGATGGGCAGACCGCCGAGGTCTTGCTGCCCCTGGAGCACCCCAACTTCGACAAGATGAGCCCACGTTTCAACGCCCTGCGGACCGGGGCCGTCTTTATCGCCGTCGATGAGGTCGTCCGCCGCACGCCGCCGCCGGAGCGCCGGTTCTACACGGGCCTGCAAGTCACCCGCGATCCCGGGGTTCCGGTGGTTTACGCCGGCTTTAGCGCGATGCTGATCGGATGCTGCATCGCCTTTTTCATCTCTCACCAGCGTGTCTGCATCGCCGTTTCGCGCAGCCGGGGCAAGCGCAGCGAGGTCATGGTGGCCGCGACGGCCAATCGCAGCAAGCTGGGGGCCGAAAGGCGCGTCGAAAAATTGGTCCGGCTGATCGCGGACCCCCCAGCCGGCGCCTGACCCGGCCCTGCAGACGCAGGGGGCGTTGGATACCCCCGCTTTGGAAAAATTCCGCCAGCCCGTTGAGCCGGCATCCAGCATAGAGGAAAAACCATGAACAGTTCCCTGCTTCTCTCGATTGTGACCTTTGTTTACGGCGCGGCGGCGGCGTTCTATCTGGCCGCCTGGATTTTCAAAAGGGTGCTGCCCGGCAAGCTGGCCAGCGCGCTTGTGGTGACCGCCGTCGCCGGAAACCTGGGCGGCATCCTGCTGCGCTGGTGGGAGTCTCACCAGGTGGGCTTCGGCCATGTACCACTTGCCAATCTCTACGAATCGCTGATCTTTTTTTCGGTCGTGACCGCCGTCATCTACCTGGTGGTCGAACGCCGGTATGACAATCGGGTGATCGGGGCGTTTGCCCTGCCGCTGGTGTTCCTGGCGATGGCCTATGCCTCCCTCTCCCCCATTGTCAGCGACCGGATCCAGCCCCTGGTGCCGGCCCTCAAGAGCAACTGGTTGATCGTCCACGTGATCACCTGTTTCGTGGGCTACGCCTCCTTTGCCGTGGCCTTCGGGGTCAGCACGATGTATCTGCTCAAGCAGCGGGCGGCCGGCGCGGGCGGGGATCTGCTGGCGCGTTTTCCGGCCCGCGAAGTCCTGGATGAACTGAACTACCAGTTGATCCTGTTCGGCTTCGTGTTCCTCACCGCCGGCATCATCACCGGTGCGGTCTGGGCCAACTCGGCCTGGGGGCGCTACTGGGGCTGGGATCCCAAGGAAACCTGGTCGCTGATCACCTGGTTTGTCTATGCCACGCTGCTGCATGCCCGGATGATGCGGGGCTGGAGCGGAAGGCGGGTGGCCTTCCTGTCGATTGCCGGGTTTATGGCGGTTTTATTCACCTATTTCGGCGTGAATTTCCTCCCCGGCCTGCACTCCTACGGGGCCATGGGGCAGTGAGATCAGGAGGGTCGCGGGGTTCAGGAGACGTCGGCCGCTCGCGCCCGCGGCGATCAATTCCGCGCCATTCCTGCAGTGGGGAGGCTGCCGCCATTTTTGACAGCCCTGCCGGGAGTTTGAAGAAGCCATCAATTTGACTTGACAAAAAACAGTTCTGTGGGTACAGGTGTACCAATTTTTCCTGCGCCCAGTTTTACCATAAACCACAATGATGATGGGGTTTTTATGGCTGAATTCGATGATAAGTCGCACGAGGTCCCGAACGAGTCAGAAAACGACATTTCCCACCCGCCAGCCGAATCAGACGACACCCAAAAACAGGGAGGCGCCATCGCGGGCGTCGTAACCCTGTTTTTTATCATCGGGTTTGTGGGAAGTCTCGTTGTCGGCTGGATTGTTTTCCCCAAGCTGCTCTATTCCCAGAAGCATCAGCCGATCAACTTCAACCATGCCGTTCACGTCGAGATGGTGGAGAACAGCTGTGAAAGCTGCCACTACTTCCGGGAGGACGGCAGCTTTTCCGGCATTCCCCAAAACGCCGCCTGCATCGAGTGCCACCAAGACATCCAGGGGGAGACCGAAGACGAACGGATTTTTTTCGAGGAATACGTCGCCAAGGACCGTGAAGTCCCATGGCTGGTTTACTCGCGCCAGCCTGATTGCGTCTTTTTCTCCCACGCGGCCCACCTCAAGATGGGCGAAATGGATTGCGTCACCTGCCACGGCCATATCGGTGAATCGGAAACCAGCCGGGTGTATGAGGAAAACCGGATCACCGGCTACAGCCGTGACATCTGGGGGCGGAATATCGCCGGTTTCAAACAAAACTCCTGGGACCGGATGAAGATGAACGACTGTGCCGATTGCCACCGCCTCAACGAGGTCAACCAGAACAGCGTTCAAACCCAGCGCGGCGGGTGTTTCAAATGCCACCACTGAGGCCGAGCGCAGCAGGGCGAGCGCCACAGGGGCAGGCAGAATCGCGGTATATTGGGCAAACAGATCGCTTAGCAGGCCAAAGAGGAAGACTCTATGAAAATAGATAGAAGAAGTTTCTTGGCGCTTACAGCGGGCGGGACCGTCGGAACGGCGCTTACGCCGTTGCCCTGGAAACTCACCGACGACCTTTCCATCTGGACCCAGAACTGGCCCTGGACGCCAGTGCCACCCGGTGGCGAGGCGACCTATGTCAATTCGACCTGCACTTTGTGCCCGGCGGCTTGCGGTATCACCGTGCGCAAAATCGATGAGCGCGCCGTCAAGATCGAAGGGATGGCCGGACACCCGGTCAACGACGGCGGCATTTGCATTCTGGGGGTCTCGGGGCTGCAGCTGCTCTACGGCCCTTCGCGGGTCAAAACCCCGCTGAAACGGGTCGGGGAGCGGGGCGCGGGCCACTGGCAAAAAATTTCCTGGGACCAGGCCGTATCCGAGGTCGCCCAGAAATTAGGCGACCTGCGCGAAAAAGGCGAAGGGCACACCGTGGCCGCTATCTGCGGGTCGGATCGCGGCACGCTTCCCCAGTTTTTCAGCCGTCTGCTGACGGTTTACGGGTCCCCCAATTTCTATGCACTGCCCAGTATACACGACACCTACGCCATGACCCTCGGCCTCATGCAGGGGGGTAACCCCCAGGCGGGCTTTGACGTCGAGAACACCGATTACCTGCTCAGCTTCGGCAGCGGCATCCTTGATGGCTGGGGTGTCACGGTGCGGATGTTTCGGGCCAACAGCCGCTGGCGCAGCGGCTACGGCAAGGTGGTTCAGATCGAATCGCGGCTGTCCACCACGGCGGCCAAGGCAGACCGCTGGGTTGCCGCCAACCCGGGCACCGAGGCGGTTCTGGCCATGGGCTTGGCCAACGTGATCTTGCGTGAAAAACGCTACCATCGGGATTTCGTTAAGAAGCATACCGAAGGCTTTGATTCCTGGCAAAAGGCGGTTGTCGCCGGCTACGCCCCGAACAGCGTTTCAGCGGTCACCGGCGTGCCGGTCGCCGACATCGAGGGCCTTGCGCGCGAGTTTGCCGGGGCGCGCAAACCCCTGGCGGTCTGCGGGCACGGCCAGGGCAACACCCCCGGCAGCCTCCAGGCGTTCATGGCGGTTCACGCCTTAAACGCCCTGGTGGGCAACCTGCAGCGCCCCGGTGGGGTCTGGGCGATACCCGAAATCGAGTACATCGACTGGGCCGAAGCCGAAATGGACGCCCTGGCCGTGGCCGGACTTCAGCAAGATCGCCTTGACGGTGCCGGAACCGACGACTTCCCGTATGCCAAATACCTGCCCAACCGGCTGGTCGAGGCCATCGCCGGTGGCCAAGGCTATCCGCTGCAAGCCCTGCTGGTCAGCGGCGCCAACCCCTGCTACAGCATGGCGGACGCCGCCGCGGTGCAGAAAGCCTTCAGTACCATCCCCTTTGTGGTCAGTTTTTCCTCCTTTATGGATGAAACCAGCGCCAATGCCGATCTCATCCTTCCCAACCACACCAATCTCGAACGCTACGAGGATGTGCCCACCCCGCTGGGGCTGACGCGGCCGATCATCGGGCTGTCGCGGCCGGTGGTTCCCCCGCAGTTCAACACCCGTCACACCGGCGACGTCCTCATTCAGATTGCCCGGGCCATTGGTGGGACGGTCGGCAGCGCCTTTCCCTGGGATAGCTACAAGGCCTGTCTGCAGATGACCTTGGCAGGGGCCTGGGGCCCCCTTGACCGAGACGGCTTCTGGGAGGTTCCGGGTTTCCAGCCGAACGACTGGTCGCACGCCTTCGAAACGGCCTCGGGCAAATTCGAGTTTGCCAATGCGGCGATCAATCGCCTGGCGCTTTCCGAACCCATCACGCTCAAGGGGGATGAAAAGGATTTCCCGCTGGTGCTGATGCCGTTTGACTCCATGCGCCTGGCAAACGGCTGTGTCGGCAATCCACCTTTCATGACCAAAGCCTTGGACGATACCGTGCTCAAGGGCGATGACATCCTGGTGGAGGTCAACCCGCAAACCGCCAGTTCGCTGGGGCTTTCGCAGGGGCAGACGGCCGAACTGCAGACGCCCGTGGGCGCCGCCCGCGTGCGGGTCAACCTGTTCGAGGGCGTTAGACCCGGTGTCGTCGCCATGCCGACCGGTCTGGGCCATACGGCATTCGATGAGTTTATCGCCGGCAAGGGGGTCAACTACAACATGCTGGCCGGCCCGGTTGCGGACCCCGCATCCGGTCTTGATGCGGCATGGGGAATTCGGGCGAAGTTGACTAAGGCCTAAACTGGATACGAGGTTCTGATGAAACAAGACCACGAGCACAAGCAGAACAAGAAATACGGCATGGTCATCAACCTGGACAAATGCACCGGCTGCGGCGCCTGTATGGCCGCCTGCATGGCCGAAAACAACGTCCCCTTCCGCAAAGACGAAACCGACAAACTGCTCAGCACGGCCTGGTTGCGGATTTACAAGCTGAACAACGGCAAACCCTACCCGGACACCGAAATCTGCTACCTGCCGCGTCCCTGCCAGCAGTGCGAAGGCCACGAGGGGCATTCCCCCTGCGTTTCGGTCTGCCCCGCCACCGCCACCGACTATGACATGGAAACCGGCATCGTCAGCCAGATCTATACCCGCTGTTTCGGATGCCGCTACTGTATGGCGGCCTGCCCCTACCATGTCCGTTTGTTCAACTGGTGGGACCCGGTCTGGCCCGAGGGCATGGAAAAATACCTCAGTCCCAATGTTTCGGTGCGAATGCGGGGGGTGGTTGAAAAGTGCAGTTTCTGCTTTCACCGCTACCAGCTGGCCAAGGACAAGGCCTACGCCGAGGGGCGCCGCGAGCTGGCGGAAGAGGAATACCAGACGGCCTGCACCCAGGCCTGCCCAGCCGATGCGATTACCTTCGGAGACCTCAACAACCCCAAGCACAAGGTCCACGAACTGAAAAACGATCCGCGCGCGTTCCGTCTGCTGGAGCGGTTGGGCACCAACCCCAAGGTTTACTACATTTCCAGCCGGGAATGGGTCCGGCGGGCGGGCGACAACTACCTGGAGCACGAAAAGACCGGGGCCGTTGCCGCCGGCCACCATTAAAGCGTCGTGGCAGACGGCCTGAGGCCCCCGCCCCCGGGAGGATTCCTTCAAAGAGCCTGTGGCCGTTGTCACCCAAACCGCAGGAAATGAGGAGCACATTCAAATGGATTCTGCATTAATTCCTGAAGGCGTCAAACGCGCACCGCTGTGGAAATTTCTGCTGAGCATCGGCGTGGTCAGCATTGTCTTGCTGTGGGGTGTTTTTGCCATGCTGCTCTGCTGGATCAAGGGCCTAAACCAGACCAACATGAACAACGCTTACGGGTTTGCTCTCTGGATCTGGGCCGACCTGGCGGTCATCGCCCTGGGTGGCGGCGCCTTTTTCACCGGCTTCCTGCGCTACGTGGTGGGCAAGGACCTGCTCAAGAACATCATCAACTACGCGGTCCTGATCGGTTTCATCTGCTACAGTTCGGCGCTTCTGATCCTGGCCATCGACATCGGCCAGCCCTTGCGCGGCTGGTTCATCTTCTGGCACGCCAACGTCCACTCGATGCTCACCGAAGTGGCCTTCTGCCTCTCCGTCTATTTCGCCGTGCTGACCGTCGAGTACATCCCGCTGATCCTGGAAAACCGCCAGCTGAACAAGGTGCCCTTTCTGCACAACCTGGCCCACAACATGCACGAAGTCATGGCGGTTTTTGCCGCCACCGGCGCCTTCCTGTCCTTTTTCCACCAGGGGTCGTTGGGGGGTGTGGCGGGGGTGCTCTACGGGCGCCCGTTCGGCTTTCGCGAGGGGGTCCTGATCTGGCCCTGGACGTTTTTTCTGTTCACCTGGTCGGCGGCCGCCGCCGGACCTTCCTTCACCATTTTCATCACCCGTTTGACCGAAATAATTACCGGTAAAACCCTGGTCAAGCAGAACGTCATCGATCTGCTGGCCAAGATCAGCGGCTGGATGCTGATGACTTACATCATCGCCAAAATTGGCGACACGCTCTACTGGGCCTTCGTCACCGCACCGTCAAAAGGGATGGTGCTCGGCCAGTTTTACACCCAAAACCCCGGCTCGGTATACGGATACTGGATTCTGTTCGCCGAGGTGGTGGTCTGCGGTGTGTTGCCCGCCCTGATCCTGATTACCAAAAGGGGGCGCAGCAACCGCAAGACTCTTTTTACCGCCGTGACCTTGGCGGCCATCGGTGTCTGTATCAACCGCTGGGTGATGGTTCTGCAGGTGCTGGCAATACCGATGCTGCCGTTTCAAAGTTGGAATATGTACTTCCCCAGCTGGCAGGAGATCGCCACCACCATCCTGCCGGTGGCCTACGGGGTGATCCTGATCATGATTTCGTACCGCTACCTTCCGGTTTTTCCGCAGGAAAGGGAACTCAACCCGGTGGACTGACACTTGTCACTGTGATGCCCGCAGCGACCCTCGGGGCGGCGCGGGCTTAAGAGGAGGACGGAATGTTTCCGTTTAATTTCGAGTGGATTTGGGATATGGGGCATATGGTCTTTCACGGCGGTTTGTGGTACGCGCTTTCCGTTATCGGCTTGGGGATGACCTACTGCATCATCAAGGCCGCGATTGACACCGCAAAGTCTGAAGGCGGCCATCACCACTGAGCTTTGCCAATTATTTCCGGTAAAAAGCGTTGCCCTCGGCAGATGCCGCGAGGGCGGCGCTTTTTTGTTTGCAAGAAAATCAGGGCGGGGTAAAATGCTTTTTGCGAGCCCGCCAACAAGGAAAGAAAATGGATAAAATTATCGTCGAAGGGGGGCGTCCCCTGCGGGGCAGGGTGGAGATCAACGGCGCCAAGAACGCCGCTCTGCCCATTCTGGCCTCCGCGTTGCTGACCGACGGCTGGAACACCTATCACAACGTCCCCGATTTGAAAGACATCGAGAGCATCAAGGAACTTCTGGCCCAATTGGGCGCTGCGGTTGAAAGCAACGGCCGCAGCGTGCGCGTCAATGCCGCCGGGTTGTGCTGCCCCGAGGCGTCTTACGAGTTGGTGCGCAAAATGCGGGCCTCTGTCCTGGTGCTGGGCCCGCTGCTGGCCCGGCTCAAAAAGGCCCGGGTGTCACTTCCCGGCGGGTGTGCCATCGGAGCGCGGCCCATCAACCTGCATCTCAAGGGCCTGGCGCTTTTGGGGGCCGATATCAAACTCGAGCACGGCTATGTCGAGGCTTCGGCCGAGGTTCTCAGGGGCAACGAGATCGACCTGGATGTCCCCACCGTCACCGGCACCGAAAACCTGCTCATGGCCGCCGTTCTGGCGGAGGGCCGTACCATTTTGCGCAATGCCGCCCGCGAACCCGAAATCGTGGCGCTGGCCGACACCCTCAAGGCCATGGGGGCCGACATCCGGGGCGCCGGCACGGCCGAGATCACCATCAACGGGGTATCCCAACTTTACCCGGTGGAAACCCGGATCATTCCCGACCGCATCGAAGCCGGGACCTTCATGGTGGCGGCGGCGCTCACCGGCGGGGATATTGAGGTGGCAAACTGCGACCCGAAGCATCTCGGTGCCGTGTTCCACAAACTGCGCCAGGCGGGCGCCCAAGTCCGGGTGGGAGACGGCGCGGTGCACGTCCTGGGGCCGGATACCCTCCACAGCGTCGACATCAAAACCACCCCGTACCCGGGGTTTCCCACCGACATGCAGGCGCAGTTCATGGTGTTGATGTCGGTCGCCGGCGGGCTCAGTGTGATCTCTGAGACCATCTTCGAAAACCGTTTTATCCACGTCAGCGAGCTGCGGCGTCTGGGGGCTGACGTGATGGTCAGCGGCAATACCGCCATGGTGCGGGGGGTGCCGCACCTGTCCGGGGCACCCGTGATGGCGACCGATCTGCGGGCGAGCGCCTCCCTGGTGCTGGCCGGGCTGGTGGCCCGCGGGGTGACCGAGGTGCGCCGGGTGTATCATCTGGACAGGGGGTATGAGGCGATTGAAAAGAAATTCGCCCAACTCGGCGCCGTGATCAGGCGGGAAAAAGAGTAACCGAAAGCGCCTTGGTGCCAGCCAATGGCATACAAGCTGCAGCAGCCGGGCGGTGTGGTGTGAAGCCGGGGCTGATTGCAGCTTTTTTTTTAGCAGCCTTGCGAACTTTGCCGGCCAAGTGACGTTTTAAGGGATACCTGTGCTGCATGGCGGCCGGCGCGAGCCAGGCGGCCAGGGGCGTTTTGGCCGAAACCGATAGGGGGCGAGAAACGGGTGGCCGAGGCCTGCAAAACTGGATTAAAAGCTGCGACCTGCGGATCGGCACCCGAAAAGGCGGCATGGGCGGCAATGGCCCTGCGCCCCGTAGTTCCGGCGCTGCTGGGGCTGATAGTGGGGGTAATGGTGGGCGAGCGCTATCCCCAGGCAACCGCCTGGGCCTGGGGGGTGTTGGGGGCCGCCGCAATTTTCGCGGTCTGCAGCGCGATCCAGAGGCATCCCCGGCCCGTGGTGGCGTTCCTTTTTTTTGCCGCCCTGGGCTATCTCCTAATTCACCCCTGGGCGGCCTCCCAACTTCCCCTTCATCATGTGAGCCGCTTCAGCGGGCCTGTCAAATGGCAGGTTACCGGCGTTATCGATGCGATGCCCACCGTCGGCGCGCACCGGCAGAAATTTGTCCTGCAGGCAGAGACGCTGGTGGATGCGGACCGCCCCATGGCGGTTACCGGTAAAATCCAGGTGACGGCGGCCGGTGCCGCCCCCACACTGGCGGCCGGGGACCGGGTGACGCTGCCAAGCCGCCTCAGCCCCTTTCGAAATTTCAACAATCCGGGTGGGTTTGACTATCGGCGCTTTATGGCCTTTGCGGGGGTGCGGGTCAGAGCCTTTTGTTCGGGCGATGAGGTGGTGGTCCTGACGCGCTCACCGCTGTCCGGCTTCAGGGACCGGGTCGACCGGTCACGGGATGCGGTTGCCGCCGCGATCGAAGGGCACGGCGACCTGCCCGCCCAGGCGGTTCTCAAAGCCCTTGTGATCGGCCGGCGGGAAGGGATTACGCCGGAACTCAGAGACGCCTTCAACCGGGCCGGGATCGGTCACCTGCTGGCCATATCCGGGCTTCACATCGGCATTGTCGCCACGGTGTTCTTCAGGGCTTTCGGTTGGCTGCTGACCCGTATCGAGCTGCTGCTGTGGCATGCCTGGACCCGCAAAGGCGCAGCCCTGCTGTCCCTGGTTGCGGTTATGGGCTACGGCCTGCTGGCGGGGATGTCGCCCTCGACCCAGCGGGCCGTCATTATGGTGGCGGTTTTTCTCTCCGCCTTTGTGGTGGAACGGGAGCCGGATCTTTTCAACACCCTTGCGCTGGCTGCCCTTCTGATTGTAATCGTGCATCCGCCGGCGCTCTTTGCTGTTTCGTTTCAGCTGTCGTTTGCAGCCGTCTTCTGGATTCTGTTCGGATTGCGGCGAATTTGCGCCGTGAGCGGCACGCCGCCGGCGGCTGGTACAGAGGCCCGATGGCGAACCGTCCTGCGACGGGCAGCGGTCTTCTTTTGGGTTTCTTTACTGGCTTTTCTTGGCTCCCTCCCGCTGGTGATGGTCTACTTCAACCAGGTGTCGCTGGTGGGGCTGGCGGCCAACTTCCTTTTTGTGCCGCTGATCGGGTTTGGGGTGGTGCCCCTGGGGGTCTTCGGCGCGGGGCTGCTGGCGTTCAGCCCATTTCTGGCCGAGCAGGTTTTTCGGGTGGCCCTGGCGCTCTTGGGCTGGGGGCTGGCAGGGGTTGAAGCCATCGCCCGCTGGCCGTGGGCCGCGGTGAAGACCGTTACCCCGTCGAGCCTTGAGGTGATCTGTTTTTACGCGGCCCTCTGGGGGGTGCTTCAGTGTCTGCGGCCGCCGCCGGAAACCTTCCCGGAAGGCTCGGCACCCGCAATCGTCGCCGTGCGGCGCAACAATTTTGCCGCGCAGTTGGTGTTGGCGGTTGCCCTGCTGACGGCTGCCGGTGATATCGGCTACTGGGTCTACCAGCGCTTTTGGCGCTCGGATCTGCGGGTCACCGTGCTGGATGTCCAACAGGGCAGCTGTGCCCTGGTGGAGTTTCCCGGCGGGCAGTGCATGCTGATCGACGGCGGCGGTTTTCAAGACAACACGCGTTTTGACATGGGCAAGCGGGTGGTGGCGCCTTTTCTCTGGCGCAGGAAAATCCGAACGCTGGACACCCTGGTGTTGTCGCACCCGGACAGCGACCACCTCAACGGACTGCTGTATATCGCCCGGCATTTCAACATCAAACGGGTCTGGAGCAACCAGGAGGCGGGGGAAAACACCGGCTACCCGGTATTTCGGGAAATCCTGGCCCAACGCGCGATCCCGCATCCGGACTTCAGAACCCTTGCCCGAACCTGTCGAATCGGTGGTGTGGCAGTGGAGGTGCTCTATCCGCCATTGGATTTTTCCGAAAAAAGGGCGCGCGACGGCTGGCGCAACACCAACAACAATTCGCTGGTATTGCGGCTGCGGCTGGGGGCGCAGGCCTTTCTTTTCCCCGGTGACATCATGGCGGCCGGCGAGGCGGAGTTGGTGCGCAGCGCCCGCCCGATGAGCGGCACCGCGATGACCCTTGTGGCCCCTCACCACGGCAGCCGAACCTCCAGCACCCCGGCTTTTTTAAACTGGTCACAGCCGAACACCATTGTCATCTCATCACGGGGCGGCGTGCGCGGGCAGCAGCCGCATCCAAGCGTTCTGGCGCGCTACCGGACGCTGAACGCCGCGGTCTACACCACATATACGCACGGCGCGGTCACTTTCGAGACCGACGGCCGTGGATTTCGGGTGCATCCTTTTCTCAAGGCGGGGCCCATCCGGGACACGGGGCAAAATAAATTTTGACTTGCTGTTTGCGGCTCTTCTGCCTATCATGGAGCACTTCCAAATCCAGGAAAAGGAGGTGCCGCCATGAAATTGAGTACGACCGCCTTTGAATTCGGCGGGATGATTCCTTCCCGTTATACCTGCGATGGCGACGATGTCTCCCCCGATCTCAATTGGCAGGATTTGCCGAGTGGCGCGGCCAGTCTGGCGATCATCTGCGATGACCCCGATGCCCCCGTAGGGACTTGGGTGCACTGGGTGTACTACGATATCCCGGTGCAGGTGAACCACTTGCCGGCAGGGGTTGCGGGCCTGGAGCGGCCCGCCAGCGGCGGGGTGCAGGGCACCAACGATTTTCGCAAGCTGGGTTACGGCGGTCCCTGTCCGCCCGGGGGGACCCACCGCTACTTTTTCAACCTCTACGCCCTTGACAGCGTTCTGGAACTGGCGCCGGGGGCCACCAAAAAAGAGCTGTTGAAAGCCATGGCGGGTCATGTGCTCGCGCAAGCCGAACTGATGGGGCGCTACAAACGCTGACAGGCCGTGGTCTGGACAAGGACATAGGGGAATTCCCCACATAAATGAGGATTTTCCCTATAGACAAAATTTTGCGCCTTGTGTAAGGAATATGAGTTGTTTTTGTCTTCATTTGAGGAATAAAGTTCAGCTTATACAACCGGCCCCCGATGCGGTTGCGGCACCAGCCTCCAAGATTTACTTTTCAAAAGTTCACTTAATCCTTGACCGGGCCTGTCCGGCGCCGGCAGGTTGCCGAGGTCGGGTCAGCCTGCGGCGTGAAGTTCCGGGCCGCTTCGCGCTTTTTCGGCGGCGCTGGGCGTGGAGGGCGTGCAAAGGCCCTCCACGGCATAATGCCATGCGCCAGGAATTCTTCCGCTCGCCGTTAGGTGGCGCTTGCCGGAAACGGTTCCACGGTGGCGCAGAGAAGGAAAGGAGGTGATGGCAGCTATCGCGAACGATCTTTACCGGTGGACCCGATAACACCCGCCGGGTGAACACACCCCATTAACAAGGAGGAGGATGAGATGAAAAAATGCTTCGTTACCACGCTTGTGCTGTTGATTTGTGTCGGGCTTCCCGCGCTGGTTCTGGCCGAAAGCGCCACCAAGGAGGAGTGCATCGCCAAATCCCAGGAGGCTGCGCAGTTGATTTCGGAAAAAGGCCTGGACGCCGGGATTGCGGCCATCAACGATAAGGCAGGCCCGTTTGTCTGGAAAGACACCTACGTCTTCCTGATGAATATGGACGGCAAAATGTTGGCCCACCCCATGAGCCCGGCCTTGCTGGAGAAGGACAATTTGCTCTCGGTCAAGGATGCCAATGACAAGGCGCTTTTTGTGGATTTTGTCAACGTGGCCGCCCAAGGCGAGGGCTGGGTCGACTACGTGTGGCCGAAACCGGGGGAGGATGCGCCGTCACCCAAGAGCACCTACATCTATCAGGTGCCGGGCACCCAGTACTTCGTGGGGGCTGGTGTCTATAATTAACCGACTGTAGGGGACGGGCGGGATGCCGCCCTGATTCCCAGTCCTTGAACTCCCGGCGGCAGCGGCTGCCGAAGACCGGGTGCCGCTGGGGTTCAACATGCCGGCTGACTGCGCCTTTCGCGTGGTTTGCCGGTTTTTTTTTGCAGCCCCGAAGCGGTGATCTCGGGAAAGGGGGAACCCGTCGTTGCACGACGGCTGAAAAAGTTCGGCAGGCGGGTAAAGGCCGCAGCGGAAGTTGCCGATATCCCTCGGAGTATGCGAAAGAAATTCCTGATGATAGTAGTGGTCTTGACGGTTGCCCTGGTATCCAATTACCTGGGGTTTGCCAGGGGGTTTACCAAGGGGGTTGCAAAAGGCTCACGGCTCACCAATATCTGGTGGGTCGAGCAGAAGAGCGTCTACTACGACACCCACCAGATCATCCAGAAGCGCCAGCTCAAGAAGCACGACTGCCTGTAGCTCCGGCTGCTCGGTTTTCCCATTTACCTTTCCCCAACAATTCGCTATGATTCCCAAATTTCCGGCTGCGGGGTTTTTAGCCGTCGGTCTGGCGTCACAGCCTCGCCTCTTTCCCCGTTTTACGGTTTGTAAATGCGATCAGCGAAACGGCTTCAGATCTTTGCCAGTCTTTTGGCATTGCTGCTGCTGGCGGGTTTCAGCCTCTCGGCATCAGCCGAGAACCAGGCGGCAGCGCCGCCGGATGAACACCAGCGGCAGCGCGAACACATAGCCCAAGACAGCTTGCGCCGTCTGCAACACGCCATCGAAAAGGACGGCTTTTACAGCGCCCGGGTGGCGCTCAACATCTGGCGCAGCACGGCCCTGGACGCCGGTAATTTTGACCTGGCGCAATACGAAGCCTTCAAGACCGAGATTTATGAGATCTCCATGCGCGACAACCTCAGATGGTTCAATCTGTTTGTGGAACAGAAAAACTTCGACGACGCCAGGGTCTGCCTCGAACTGTGGCGGATGCACGCCCGGGAGATCGGCACCTTCGATCCTGATGAATACCATGCGCTGAAAGCCCGGCTTAAATAATCTTTTGCAAAACCGCGGTCCCGCTGGAGCGCTGGTTTGGCCCGGCCGCGTTTCCCAAAGATGTCCCGGCAAAGGATTTTTCCTTGCAAACCTGCAGGTTAGGAATTGCAAAAGCCGGTCTGATGTGCTACTGAACCAACCTTGTAAAGATAACCTTAGTGACCACAAGGGAGAGGGGTGATGACAGAGATATGCTTCAGTTCCTGGGGGGGGAAAGTCGTTGACAATCGCGGAAAAGCGCTCCAGAACTATGCACCGCTGGAAAACGTGGGGCTTCCGGAGCACTTCAAGCAGGACGAACAGATCAAAGCCCTGATGGGATGGTACGGTATTATCCTGCGCTCGGAGGCCGTCAATGTGGTGGACCTGAGTCGATCCTACATGGAGGCGGTTCGCAGAAACTCCTGCGGCAAATGCACCCCCTGCCGGTTGGGCACCCGGCTGATGGCCGACACCCTGGCGCGCATCTGCGGCGGGGAGGGTCGCCCGGTGGATCTCGATACCCTGGAACATCTGGCAACGCTGATCAGTGAGACTTCCAAGTGTTATATCGGCCAGGCGGGTCCCCGGCCGATTCTGCACGCGCTCACTTATTTCCGGGAAGCTTTCCAGGCGGCCATTGCCGATCCCCAGACGATCCCGGCTGGGACATACCACTCCCGGGTTACGGCTCCCTGCATGGACGCCTGCCCGATTCACCTCGACATCCCCACCTATGTCG
>JBAPYE010000168.1:0-8072 GCA_049284575.1 Desulfobacterales bacterium | reverse complement strand
AGACGCTCAAAAGCCAGATAATGACGACAATGACCACTACCGCGTTCAAAATTTTCCTTATGCTGGACTGCATGGGTATGTAGTTGTTGATCACCCAGAGAATCACCCCAACGACGACCAATACGATCACCAAGTGAATCAGCGGCATGGCTTATCTCCTTTCATGTTTGGAGAGGTTCTTTCCGGCATCGCGGCAGTGACCCCGGTGAATTCAGAAATTTCCCTGAGGAATTCCAGCTCACGCCCCCCTCACCCCCCACCCCTTACTCCCGGAAACGGAAGCGAATGTGGGGGTGAGGGGGGTTCCTCTTCGTCACAGCGGCTGTCAGGATCTTCTAAAGTCGAAAACCTGAGGGCTATTTTTTCACGATCAGGTTGTTCTTAACCGAGACGACCCCTTGGACCTCTCCGGCGACCTCACCCGCCCTGTCGATGGTCGCTTGATTATCAACGAAGCCGCTCAGTTGAACAACGCCCTTGTAGGTCTCCACACTGATCTCGAAGGACCTGAGAAAATCATCAGCGGCCAGTTGGGACTTTACCTTCGTTGTGATGACCGAATCGTCGATGTATTCGCCGGTTCCTGACTGTTTCGATGTCGAGGCACAGGCTGCCACGCCGACGACCAGCACCAGCAGCAGGAAACAGCGGGCCCAAGTGTTCATGTTTTTCATGACGGTTACTCCTTTTTTCCGGTTTGTAGGGAACAGGGTGATTAAACACAATTTCCACGCAAGGGGTCGTAGATCCGACAAGGCTTATCGCGGACCCGCTGGTCACCTCCTTTCAAAATACGGCGCCTTCCCCGCCAAGGCCCAACCCTTACACTCGTCTTCGGCCCTGAAGAAACTGGAGCACCACCACGATGACGGCGATGACCAGAAGGATGTGAATGATTCCACCCATCGCGTAGCCGCTGACCAACCCCAGCGCCCACAGAACCAACAGAATGACAGCTATGGTCCACAGCATGTTCGGCTCCTTTCTATTTCCCGACGACCTTCTTGATCTCGCCGATCTTTTCTTGAACTTCGCCGGATCTGCTTTCATTTTTGCCTTCGGCCTCCAAGTCAGGGTCCGCGATGACTTTCCCGGCGACCTCCTTGATCTTGCCCTTCACCTTGTGCAACTTGCCTTCCGCCTCGTCCCTCGCGCCTGATTTCATGGTGTTACCTCCTGTCGCTTTTCTGGTTGACTGCATCTTTTCCCAATCTCGCTCTGGCCCTCACAACGCATTGCATTTCCTGCTTTTTCCCGGGCGATCAATTCACCATCTGATGCCCGGACTCGGACAACATCCTTCTGAGTTGATCGCCCTCAACGCTTTCCTTCTCCGAAAGGAGACGGGCCAGCCGGTCCAGGATCTCGCGCTTCTCCGAGAGGATTTTTTTCACCCGTTGGTGAGCCTCGTCGATGAACCGCGAAATTTCGCCGTCGATTTGGGCGGACTTCTCTTCACTGTAGGTGCTGCTCGGGGAAAAATTCCCCGGAAGGAACATGGGCTGGCGCGGCCGCTCGTACGTCACCAGTCCTATGCGATCGCTCATGCCGTATTCGGTGACCATGGAGCGCGCAATGTCCGTGGCACGCTGCAGGTCGTTCTGGGCCCCGGTGGAGATTTCGTCAAAAACCAGCTCCTCCGCCACCCTGCCTCCCAGCAGAACGGCCAGCCGGTCGAGCAGTTCCGAGCGGGTCATCAAGTAGCGGTCCTCGATCGGCCGCTGTTGCGTGTACCCGAGAGCCGCAATCCCGCGAGGGATAATGGAAACCTTGTGCACCGGGTCGGCATGCGCGACGGTTTCAGCCACGATTGCATGCCCGGACTCGTGGAAGGACACGATTTCCTTCTCTTTTGCATTCATCACCCTGTTTTTTTTCTCCAACCCGCCCACCACACGGTCGATCGCCTCATCGAATTCCACCGCCCCCACAGCTTCTTTGTCTTTACGAGCCGCCAAGAGGGCGGACTCGTTGACCAGGTTGGCCAAATCAGCCCCCACAAACCCTGAGGTCAGACCGGCGATTTTGCGCAGATCGACATCGCGGCCCAGAACCACATGCTCGGCATGAATTTTCAGGATGGCCTCCCGCCCATTGATATCCGGCCGATCGACCAAGACCTGCCGGTCAAACCGCCCCGGGCGCAGCAAGGCGGGGTCCAATATTTCCGGCCGGTTGGTAGCGGCCATGATGATGACCCCTTTATTGGATTCGAACCCGTCCATCTCCACCAGGAGCTGGTTCAGGGTCTGCTCGCGTTCATCATGCCCGCCCATGACATTCACCCCGCGGGCTTTGCCCAATGCGTCCAGCTCATCGATGAAGACGATGCAGGGCGCCTGGGCGGCCGCTTGAGAGAACAGATCACGGACACGAGCCGCTCCGACCCCGATGAACATTTCCACGAACTCAGACCCGCTGATGCTGAAGAAAGGCACCTTGGCCTCCCCGGCTACGGCTTTGGCCAAGAGCGTCTTGCCGGTTCCAGGAAGACCAACCAAGAGCACCCCTTTGGGGATCCGTCCCCCCAATTTTTGGAATTTTTCCGGGTTTCTCAAAAACTCGACCACTTCCTCCAGCTCTTCTTTGGCCTCATCGATGCCGGCGACATCGGCGAAACTGACTTTCGTCTCGGTTTCGGCGAAGATCTTAGCTTTGCTCTTGCTAAACGACATGACCCCCATCCCCGGGCCCATCTTTTTCATGGCGTAGCTCCATATCAGAAAAAAAATGCCGATTGGAACCACCCAGGATAAAATCGTGGACAGGAATTTGCTCTCAAAGTACCCGGTGTAGTCTATTTTGTTTTCATCGAGCTCTTTCACCAGCCCGGGGTCATTCACGCGAACCGTGGTGAACTTCTGGGCCGGCTCCCCTTTGACCGTCCCGCTTATGACCTCCGGGCCAACGGCCAATTTGACCACGTTGCCTTCGGCCACATACTGCTTGAACTGGCTGTAAGCAATCGTCTCGACCTTGCCGGAAAAAAGATACTGTTGCATGAAGGAAAAAACAAAAACGGCAAGCACGAAATACCAGATGCTGAACTGGGCTTTCGGGGCCAAGGCATTCTTGTTGGGCGAGCCCTTGAAGCCGAAAGCGGTGCGCAGCCTCTCCATCAGATCTCCCGGTGGCGTGTCTTGCCCGCTTTTGGACATATATCGATCCTTCATGCTGACCGGCGCTTGGCCGGCAGGTGCTTTAGGTCTTGTCAAGGCCATTTTTAGATGAGCCGAGATTGCCTGCCATATTTTTCATGGCCGTCACAATATCGCGGATCGCCTTGTGCATTCCCTCACTGTAGGAGCCGCTATCCGGCGCTTCCTCCTTGGCACTCTTTCCCTGAACACCGGGCCTGAGCTTTTTCAAATTCTGAGCGTGCATTTCATACTGGATGCGCTGCTCTTCCTGCATGTCTTGGATAAAACCGGAATCGATCTGACCCATAAGCTCATCCGCCTCAGCCAGCAATTGGTCAATATCCTTGGGGCTGATTTTTGTGGGCATAATGCCTCCTTCCCTCGCAGATAATGAATTATTAGAAGAGCCTCCAAAAGTGGGTCGAGGTGAGGTGAATACCGGACCCAATTCTAAGTTAAGGACAGCGGAACCAGAGTACAATGTGGAATTTGTATGGGGTTAATATGGTGTTAAAACAGATATTTTTTTCAGCATCGTCGGATAGTCTGCCAGATTGATTTCATCGAAGAAATTAAGTCGCTCCGGAAATCGGCCCGCCGCCGGCTGTCGAAGGGGTCCTGCGGCAGGTTCCAGTTGATATAGGTTGCCGCCCACATGCGGATTGTGGTGGCGGTGGACCCGGGGGACCTCCGGCAAGGACCTCCCCCCGACGGGCTTTCCGGCCGTATGCCGCGGCGGGCGCTTGGCATGGATCCGTTTAGCGGGGGGCCATCTTCTCTTCAGATGGCCCCAAGTTTGATGGAGGCTGCGTCCACTTCGACGCGGGCCTCCTTTAGTTTTTATGTTCGCCACGGCATTCACGTAAGAAACCGGCCGATCTGTTGGACGTCTCTCATATTCCAATGCGACACCGCATCCCGGCTTTTCGAATGAAGGCGGAAACCGGACCGCAGCACCTCCATTAAACCACAATACCGGTCCTGAATCCCTAGCGAACAAGGGCGTTATCCACCGATTTCACTTCCTTGAGGCTGCGCGCTATTTCCATCGCCCGGTCGATACTTTCCTGGGAATCGACAGTGCCGCTCAGCTTCACCACGCCGTTTGTGGTGGTCACTTCGATCTGGGACACCTTAAGCAACGGGTCGGCTAGAATTTCGGCCTTGATCTTGGCTGTGATTGCGGCATCGTCCAGGTATTCCCCGGCTTTTTCAATTTTTTGGCCGGTACTTTCAGCCGCTTTATCAATCTTCTGCCCTGCCTTTTCGGCTGTCCCCTCCGGTTGGCAACCGGCCAATCCGAAAATGAAAGCCAGATAAAAGACGATAAAAAAACCACTGGATGTCATTCTCATTTTAAATCTCCTCTCGTGGTTGGTTGGTTTCAAATCGGCACTTTACAATCACAGACAGCGTTGCCCCAGTTTTTTTTCAAACCTTCTCCCAGTGTTTCCGCTCCCGTGGCCACGGTTCTTTACCGTAAAGCCCTGTCCAAGAAAGCCGGGGACGCAGCACATATTTGGCGCGCATGTCCACAAAGTCATTGTCGCGCTTTTTCCCCCGGGGTGTCCAATCTGTGGGGTACTCGTTTTTCAGCTGTGCGATACCGGATGACATTTCAACCATGGCCATGTTCAGGTCTTGGGTGTTGCGCAAAACTTCTCCTCTTTCTTGAAATCCAGGGCTTGCGAGCTTTCGTCCAAGGTCAGATATTCCTGCCTTCCATCCGATCAGTTTCGTCTTCATGCCTTTGTAGATGGGGTTCATGCTGACCTCCTTTTTCTGTCAGGTTTGTCCAACAAAAATGTGGCAGTTAATGCCGGAACGATGCTCAGACAGAAGAGGCGGGAGCGGGCCGCCGTCCAGGATCAAATTGTTCTTTTGGCCCGCTAAAAATTGAAAATTGCATTCAGTCTCAAGTATGCCTTGGCCGGTTTAAAAAGTGTGCGATTTCGCGCAGAGCGCCTGGCCTCACAGGCTCTGGATCGTTTCATCGATCTCCGCCAGGGTGAATGGCTTTGAAATCACCTGGTCCACCGCGGTGCTCTTTCTGGAAAAAACGGTTTCCCTTCCGGCGCCCGTCATGATGACGACCCGCGTGCGGGGGGCGCTTCTTTTAACGCTGCAAGCCAACGCGACCCCATCCATCCCCGGCATTTCATAATCCGACAAGACGATGTCGAATATGTTCTCAAGAAAAATGCTCAACCCATTTTTGCCGCTATCGGCTGAGAACACCTCGTGGCCAAGCAGGGAGAGCATCCGGGAAACGACATCGCGAACGACGGTGTTATCATCGACGACCAGGATTTTTGCGCCGTTCCTGTTTTTCAATCTCCCCCCCGCCGGATATGTCCTCGCGAAGTCACGCAACATCCCAATTGATCATTCCACCCGGGCCGAATCCAAACACTTTGCTGCTATTCGATGCCACGGCCTATCCTTTGAACTTGGCGGCGGTGTTTCGAATAGCGGCGCTCAACGCCCCCCACGCACTCTCCACACCGTCCTTGAATTGCTCCCAGACGTCATCGCTGGCCTCGGCCAGTTCATGCAGTCTGGCCTTCGTGTCGCCAACCTTCTCTTCAAGTTCGTCAACCTGCTTGGCGTGTTTGATCTGCATGTCGGCTGCAAAACTCTTCGCTTGGGCCTTGAACTCGGCCAATTTGGCCTGCGCCAGTTCCATCTCGGCTTCCATCTTCTGTTTGTAGGCTTCTTTCGTGTTCATAACGGGTCTCCCTGGTTAACGGATTTAGGGCGCATCAGGCTTTACGGACAGCTCTTCCCGGGAAAGATTCCAATGTGTTTTCACGGCCAGGTTTCTTTAGACCGATACTAAACAGCACCACTTTTCAGGCAGATCGGGAGGAAATGAGCGCGGCATCTGGTGGGCTGTATCTCTGTTGGAAAGATACCACCATCCAGGGGAAAAACAAGGTTGGATAATTATGTGGGCAATATGGGGATAAACCAGATACTATTTGATGGAAGACAAAGTAGGTGCGCAGGCCGATTTTTTTGTTCTTGACGCCCAACTTCGACCAACTCCCCCGGATCATCGCGCAGGTCATCGACTTTTGGCTGTCTCAGGGCAACACCGTCGATTCGTCCCGTCGCGCCGCCGCAGCGGCCTGCTGTTTGGCGCCCGGCCTCGATCAGCAGCGTGGCGACGCGCCCGGTCGCCGCCGCCTAGCGCAAAACCAGCCCGGCGTCCGTCATCCGGTCAAGCGGCACGCGGTCAACGCCCGCAACCCGTCGATTCGAGAAAATTTTCATCTCACAGTGCTTCGCGCACACGCGCCAGTCGGCTCTCGACCCGTGCCCGATCGTGCGGCGACTCGATGGTGCGTTCGGCCAATTCGGCGATCCATTGCACTTGTTCACGGAGCACCCGCCGCCGGCTCGGGCTGGCCGTCAGGCTGGCGATGGTTTGAAGCGCACCGAGCATCCGCGACATGATGGCGACGTTGCCTGCGGCATTCTGCCGGATCTGGCCGAAGGCTTCGCCCACCAGGCTCTCGAAGCTCGGGCCTCGGGCGATGACGCGCAGCTGCCCCTGATCCAGTCGGTGGGAGACCGCGATCCGGCGGGGCGCAAGCCGGACCAGGATCGCCGCCAGATAATCCACGCACATCACCGCGGTCGAGGTGTCGTTGATGCCGGGCGACAGTGCTTTCATGGCGATGTCCACGATCTGCCGGATCCCGAACCCGGCATCTGTTTCCACCAAGCGCTGACGGCTGATGATGTAGGCCGCGTTGATCTCGGCCGTCGTCTCGTCGTCCAGACCGCCCGGGGCAACCACCGAGGCGAGCGGCGCACCCTCGATGGCAAACTCCCCGATACCGCGTTCCATGCGCAGGATTGTCGAGCGTTCCCGGGCCACATCCAGGAGCGCGCCCGCGCTGACATCCTCGATGTAACCGGTCTTGCGGGCCGGAACGTCAGACCAAGGCTGATTCGCAAGAGACATCCAGCGGCTGCCGTCCGCTTCTTCGTCCCCGTCTTCACCCAGCTCTTTGGGAAACAGGTGATCCACGGCCGCGATGGTCTCCCGTGCGGTCGTGGCGATAATGCTCGACGCCTGGATGGACACCGAGATGTGATGAATGAAGTGGATCAGAAAGGCGATCCCGACGAAGGCCAGGATCAAGCCGGCCATAACCGCCAGCGATGGGACGAACATCCCTTCGTCACCCCCGCGAATCGTCCGGAGCACCACCAGGCAGTAGGCGAAGATGCCGACGAACACGCCGAGCACCACCTGGTTGAGGCGGTCACGCATAAAAATGCGGATGACCCGTGACGTGTACTGAGTGGACGTCAGGGAAAGGGCAACCAGGGTGATGGAGAACACCACCCCGGCCACCGTGATCATCGAGCCGCCCACGGCCCCGAGCAGGCCGCGGGCACCGGCCGCACCGGCGCCGAAGAACAGGGGCCACTGCTCGACAACATTCAGATCGACGGTCGCGTCCACGGCGATCAGGACGGTTGCGAGCACTACGGCACCCAGCACGATCGCTGCGGGTATGAACCAGAAGCTCGACCTGATTTGTTGCCACCAATGGCGCAGTTTCATTATCATCGCTGGTTACGCCTTCGTTATGGTTTTGGTTCTTTCGTCTGTTTCCCAGAGGCGGGAGTGCCGCAAACAACCGGCAGAAGATTCTCCCCGCCCTGATTTTTTGGACAGACGCTGATGATTTTGAGGGATTCGGTGGCATGCAGGTTCTGGATCGATTCACCCTCTACCAAAATCACGCTCTCGCCTTTTTCAACCATCCCTGCCTTGGCCATAAAGGCGACACCATGTCCTCGGCGTTCTGCCGTCTCGAGCGCAGCGGGCGGTGAATAGACCATAGACGGTATGCATCAGTACCCTGAAACCATGTTTTCAAACAACCGCTCGGCATCCTCCCGCCGGCACAA
>JBAPYE010000167.1:0-5178 GCA_049284575.1 Desulfobacterales bacterium | reverse complement strand
ACCCGGACGTTTTCAACGGCGACATCCGCACCCGCCAGCGACAACCTGGCCCGCGGGTTGCCAAGGTGCCC
This sequence comes from Desulfobacterales bacterium, assembly GCA_049284575.1. Lineage (GTDB taxonomy): Bacteria > Desulfobacterota > Desulfobacteria > Desulfobacterales > JAABRJ01 > JAABRJ01. Next base: position 5,107 of record JBAPYE010000167.1, on the reverse strand, counting down.
GCCCAGAAGCAGTGCTCCCTGGAGGCGGCCGCCGGTGCCGGGACGATCCAAAAAGTCTCCAGGGTCCAAATTCTCGAAGGAAAACGTCAGGTCCATGGGCAGGTTGGGGTCGACGCCTCGTTCAGGGTCGAAAATCCCCGCCGTGCCGCTGCCCCTCACCCGCGAGCCCCGGTTGTCGAGGGACAGGTCACTGATGGTCAGCACCCCGGCGGGGGTCAGCTCGGCCGCTATCCCCAGCCGGCCGAGGCGGACGCGATTGAAGGCCAAATCGCTGCCCTCTGCGCGGAAAGTGAACGCCGGTCGTTGGAGGGTGCCCGTTACCCGACCGTCAACGGCAAGCGCGCCCTCCGCCCCCATCGGGTCGAAGGCCGCCAGCGCCGAGCCCAGATCCGGCGCCTGCAGGCTGAAAGCGCCGGCAAGTGCCCGGCTGTCGAGATCAAAGCGGCCGTCCGTGCGAAGTTGCAGGCTGCCTGCCGCCGCCGTCAGCCCGCTGAGGGTGATGCGGCTGCCTTCCAGCCGGGCCTCGGCCTGCAGGAATAGGTCGGTGCTCGGCAGGCCCGCGTCGGGTGTCGCCGCAAAATCACGAACCTTGGCGTGCAGGCTGAGATCCGCCGAAAGCCCCTCGCGCACCAGGCTCCGCCCGCTCAACGTGAGAGTGGCGTCGATACGGCCGCGCGCTATTCCCGGAGAGGGGCAGACTTTTTCCAACTCGAGGCCCAAACTTTCCAGGGTCATGTTGTAGGTGACGGCCTCCAGCGCCCCGGGCAGGTGCCATTGCCCTCGGGAAAAGGCCTTTTGGAGATCCGCGTCGCCCTGAATCCTGAGGCTGCCGTCGCCGGCAGCGAGAAAAAGCTCTTGCAGGGAAACCCGCCGGTCTTGCAGCTTCGCTCCGAGGCGCACGGCATCCACCCGGCACGAGGCCAAAACAGCGTCTTTCCAGGTTAGATCCAGATCCAGATCCGGGTCCTGCAGATCCCCCAGGGCGGTCAAGCGGCCGGTCAGGTGGCCGGCCAGAGGGGGGGCCGGCGCCCAGCCCGCCAGCAATTCCGTCAGCACGAGATCGAGGTCCAGGCGCAGATCCATCCGCGGGGCAGAAAACACGTTTTGCAGGCTTCCCATCAGGGTCAGGCGCGAGGCACCCGCGGCGGCCGTCAGCTGCAGGGGGGCCAGGGCGCCGTGTTCGAGTCTCGCCTCGAGCGTCAACCGGTCAAGGCCGGTCTGCATGTCGGGCCCGAGGATGCGCAGGGCGCCGGTCGCAACCCTCAGGGCGGCGGACTGGGTCGACCAGCGCCCCTCGGCAGTAAGGTTCAGGTCGGCGAGGGTGGCGCTGAGGTTGTCCGCGGCGGAGGCGAACGTTAGACGGCCGTCGGTCAGGTGCAGGCGCCGGACGGCGATGTCTACGGGCAGGTCGCCGCCGGTATCCTCGGGTTCGGGGCGGGATTCGGCGGTTTTCGGTGGCAGCAGGGTACGGGCCAGATTGAGGCGGCCGTCTTTGTCGACCTGCAGGTCCGCCCAAGGGGCTTCCACCTCCAAGGTGTCGATCTGCAGGGTGCCTTGCAACAGCGGCGTCCAGGCCAGCGCCAGCAGCAAGCGCCGCAAACCCGCCACGGGTTCGCCGGCGGGGTCGCGCAGCTCAAGCCCCGCCAATTCCAGACGGCCGCTGAGAAGGGAAAGACGAAAGCGGTCCCAGCGCAGGCTGCCCGCAATGGTCTGGCTGACGCGTGCCTGAAGCCAGCCCTGGCCGGCACCGCTCTGCAGCCACAGCAGTCCCCCGGCGGCAATCAGGGCGATCGTTGCGCTCAGAATAGCAGCGGTCAACAGCAACCAGCGCAGGACGCGGCGCCGTTTGGCGGGACTGGACTTCAACGGTCGGGGGACTCCTGGTGGGCCAGCGCCTGCCGACGCGGGTGCGGTGCTTGGGGCGCTTCGCTTGTTTTGACGGCCATGATGGCGGCAATCTGTTCGATATCGTTGCCGAAGTCAAGATCAAAGGACCGTAAACGCGGTCTCACCAACAAGCCCCGGGCAGCCAAAAAGCCTCTGGCGGTCGGCATGGAGCGACGACCAGACCTCACCTTACAATCCCATAAAGTTGGCATTTCAAGTTGATCGGACTTAGGACTTGCTGTAACATAAAGTTTTTAAACCTAAAGGGAACACAAAGCCGACAACAACCGCCGCGAAAGAAAAGCCAATGGAAGACACACCTTCAGGAATGAAACCCGTCCCCAATCGCAGTGACCACCTGTGTTTTGGCTGCGGACCGGTCAACCCTTACGGTCTGAAAATGAAATTTTACTCCGACGAGAAGGTGGTGGTCTCCTGGGTGACGGTTCCCGAGCACCTCTGCGGGTGGGACAACCTGGTTCACGGCGGGGTGATCACCACCATTCTCGACGAGATCATGAGCTGGTCGGCCATCTACCTTCTCAAACGGTTTATCCTGACCAAATCGATCAGTGTCGATTTTCTCAAGCCGCTTTGCGTCGGGGAGCGGCTCAGGGCCGAAGGGTGCGTTCAGAGCGCCGAGGGCGGCCGGGAGGCCCGCATGACGGGCGTTATTTACGATCCCGAAGGCCGCCCCTGCGCCCGCTCCCGGGGTACCTTTGCCATCATGGCGCCGCGACTCGCCGGCCGTTTAGGCATTATGGACCGGGACAGGCTCCGGGAATTTGCCGGGCTGCTGGGAATCGTTGACCCGGATGCCCCAGCGGCAGCAACTGCAACCCCCAAAGGCCGCTAGATGTTCATCCTGGGGGTATTCTGGGGTGCGGATAACGCCCCGAGCGCCCTGATCCTGCTGGCGCAGACCCTTCAAAACCTCTCCCGGCACTACCGGGTCGAAGCGGTTGTCGAGGCGTTGCCGGGTCTGCAGATCGAGGCTTTGGCCGCGCGGGTCGCCGAAATTTTCGAGGACCGCCGCTACGCCTGCACCAAGCGGGTTTTCAGCCAGGATCGGCGCCCTGCCAAACGCGTCAAAGTCAAGCCGCGGGTTGTGCTGGCGCCCGCAATCGACTCGTTCGGGGCGGCCGATGACCTGCGGGGCCGGCAGCTGCCGGTGGACTGTGTGATCTGCCGGGAGGTGAGGTCGTGGCAAAAAATAGACTACCACCGGATCTGTCTGGGGCACAACTACGTGGTGAGCACCAGGGCCCTGGCCGACTGTCTGGCGGCCGTGGCGACCGAAAACCGGCTGCACTCTGCGGCGGGGGCGTTCGAGGCGGACGCACAGATCGCAGCGCTGCGGGCGGCAGTCCCATACGGCGCCGGGTGGCCCCCCGGGGGGACCGCCCTGGCCCTGGCGGCCGCCGTATGGTTCAGGGAAACGGTCAAGACGGTGAAACGTTACGGGCAGGCCGGATGACGTCACCCCGGACCAGCGCCTTCCCGTTTAAAGGAGACAGACGATGATCGGGTTGCTGGTTCGGTGGCTGGTGCTGACGGCGGCCATTCTGTTGACCGCCTACCTGCTGGACGGCATTCACGTCAGGGGCTTTTTCTCAGCCTTTTCCGCCGCCGCCATCCTGGGTGTTCTCAATGTCTTTTTGAGGCCCTTTCTTTTTCTGCTGACCCTGCCGCTCAACGTGATCACCTTCGGGCTTTTTACTTTTGTCATCAACGCAGTGCTGTTGATGATGGCCTCCGGGGTCATCCGCGGTTTCAATGTGACCGGTTTCTGGACCGCCCTCCTGGGGAGCCTGCTGATCAGCATCATCAGCTGGATTCTCAACACGTTCATCAACGAGCAGGGGCGCTTTGACGGTTACCCCCCGCATCGGGGGCGGCCCTTCCACTGACCGGGCCGGTCTGGCGGGTCGCGGGGTGCGAAGATGCGCCGCGACCTGAAAGCCAAACCCCACCAGGAGGGCGGCGCTGATGAGGATGATCAAGTTGGCTGAAAAAAAGGTCACCAAAAAGTGAAGGGGGTTTTCAAGGGCGTAAGCCGCGATCAGCACCTGGATCCCGAAGGCCAGAAACCCGCCGGCCAACAGCATCAGCGCAATTTTTTTGATCCACCCGCCTGACAGCATCGCTCCCGCTTCCGCCGCGCCCCGGCCCGTTTCACCCCCGCGCGGCCATCAGCCGCGAGGCTTTTTCGACCCCTGCCAGACCGTCTCCCGGCTGAAATCCTGAGCCGAACGCCCGCCTGCATCCTCGATGGCCTCGATCCAACTGGCTACCCGCTCGGCGCCGTATGCCACCCGCCAGGCGGTCAAAATGCTTTCCAGCGGAATGTCGGACTGGGAGTCACGGTAGCGAACATAGGTCATGTACTGGGCCGCCTCCAGATTGAAGGGCTGAAACACGGCGTCCGTGCGGCCGTCGAACTCCAGAGGCGCCACGCGGTGCTTGCGGCAGAGTTCCTTGTTGAAGGTGGGGGTGGCCTTGACCCATTTGCCGCCCAGATAAAATTCGGTAAAGCCGTGGTAGACAAATATGTCGCCGCCCATGCGGTCGATCAATTCCCGGGTGGCGAGGTGGTTGCGCACGTCGGCAAACCCCAATCGCGAGGGGATCCCGCAGACCCGCCCCAAGGCGCACAACAGTCCGGCTTTGCTGATGCAAAAGCCGCGGCGGCTCTTTAGCACGGCGCTGGCGCGGTAGTGTTCGGGGCGGTAAAACGGGCAATACGGGTCGTACCAGATGTCGTCCCGGACAGCGTAGAAAAGCCGGACCGCCGCAAGGGCGGCATCTCCCTGCACTGCTTCCACGACTTCCAGGGCATAGCGGCGGACCTCGGGGTGGTCGCTGTCGAGAATGGCCGTCGGCTGAAGGTATTCGGGTGCAATCGGCATACTGAAACTCCTCTTGGGAAATCGGGGCTGTCGGCGCCTCCCGACGTTCTCGGCCGAAAGCGCCCAGGGTAATTCGGGTTCAAAAGGGAAGAAAAAAAATTACCAGTGGCGCATCCGGAACCTTCGGCGTTTGCCAGATTGAAAAAAAATTTAATGGTTACAGTATGTTGCAAAAAATAGCGTTGAATGTCTTTACCGGTACGGGTTTTGCTGGGATGACCCCTGGAAGCCCCCAAAAAGATGCTGGAAATCACATATGCTCTTAACCCGGAGGAAATTCGATGACACCCGTTGACCCCATTCACCTTTGG
>JBAPYE010000166.1:0-2591 GCA_049284575.1 Desulfobacterales bacterium | reverse complement strand
CCGCAGGGCGGTGGCGGCCTTTGCCGCGCTCGCGGCCGGGGTCGAGGCCCCCAAGAGGGTTTACTTTGAAGCGATCCACAGCAAGATGAAAACCTTCTCCCCCGATTCCATGCCGATCTTCGCTCTGCAAACCGCCGGCGGCATAAATCTGGCCGCCGACGCGACCCCCGTGCGGGGCACCAACATCGCGGCCTACGGCACGGAACGGATCCTGTCGCATGCCGCCGAGCTGGACGTCTACCTGGCCCAGCGCGGGGTGATGAACCGCGTCAGCAGGCACACCATCATTACAGCACCTGGTTTTGCGGCCCTCAAGGCGGTGCGCGAAAATGCGGTATTCCTGGTGGACGAATCCATCGTCGCACGCCCCACGCCGCGGCTGCTGCTGGGGATTGCGGCCATCGGAAGGATCCTCTACCCGTCGGTCTTCGAGCCGTCAGCGGCGGGGATTTTGCGCGCCGCGGGGCTCGAGCCGGTCTGAAGGCCCACCGTCACCCCCAAGCGCGGTGCAGCAGCGCTTCAACCCAAGCACAGCAGAGGAAGTTCCATGACCCCAGCCACAGGCACCCTTTTCGGCATCGGCGTCGGCCCCGGCGACCCGGACCTTCTGACCTTCAAGGCGGCCCGCATCCTGGGCCGGGTGGATGTGATCTTTACGGCCGCATCCGCCAAAAACAACCACAGCATCGCGGTCAACATCGCCCGGCCGCACATCCCCGAGGGGACCGCCGTGCGGCGTCTCTCCTACCCGATGACCCGGGACCCGGCGGCCCTGCACGCCGCCTGGGAGGCCCACGCACGGACCCTCATCACCGAGCTGGAAGCCGGTCGCGACGTGGCCTTTCTGACCCTGGGCGACCCCCTGACCTACTCCACTTTCGGCTACACCCTGAAGTACGTCAAGGCCGCCGCCCCCCACGTTCGCGTGCAAACCGTTCCCGGGATCACCTCCTACCAGGCCGCCGCCGCCGCGGTCAACGTGCCCCTGGTGGAAGGCGAGGAGGCGCTCCTGATCATGTCGGGGGTCAAGGGCGGCGACCGCCTGCGGCAGATGCCGGTCACACCCGAAAATGTGGTCTTTTTGAAGTCCTACCGCAACGTACGCGGCATCGCGGGGGCCATCGAGGAGGCCGGCATGCTCGAAAACAGCTTCGGCATCCGCAACTGCTGCCACGATGATCAAGAGATCGTGCGCGACATCCGCGCGTTGGCCGACATGCCGCCGCACTACCTGACCCTGATCATCGCCAAACGCAAAGGCCAAAATGGCCCGGCGTAAGAGCGGCATCCCCTACCGCGCGCTGGGTATATCCCTGGCGGTTTCCGCGCTTCTGCTGACCGCCGGCCTACTGACCATCGAGCACCTGACCCTGACCCACGCGACCCGCCGGCTGCTGGGGCCCCTGACCCGCCTGCTGGGGTTTATCGGCGCCGGCCTGGTGGCCGGCCAGCTCATCGAAGCCGCCGGCTGGACCCGCTACCTGGCGGTTCTGGCCGGGCCCCTTTTCCGCTTCGGCCGGCTCGGCCCGCACTGCAGCGCGACCTTCGCCACCGCTTTCCTCTCCGGGGTGGCCGCCAACGCCATGCTCCTGGAATTTTTCAAGGAGGGCCGGATCACCCGCCGCCAACTTTTTCTGACCAACTTCGTCAATCAGCTGCCGGCCTACTTTCTGCACCTGCCCACCACGTTTTTCATCGTCATCCCCCTGACCGGCCGGGCCGGCGCCCTCTACTTCCTGCTGACCTTCCTAGCGGCCCTCCTGCGAACGCTTTTTTTTCTGGTATACGGCCGTTTCAGCGCGCCCGAACCCGCCCAGGAGAAAGCGGCGCCGGCCGGAAACGACCACCGGCCACCGCCCGGCGGCCGTCAGGAGCGCATCTGGCAGGGCCTCCGGCGCAAATTCCCGGCGCGCCTCACCCAGGTTGCGGTCTACGTGGTGCCCATCTACATCGCCGTTTTTCTGGTCAACACCGTCGGCCTTTTTGACCAGACCCGCAACTGGCTGGCCCGCTATGTGGTCACGACCTTTATCCCGGTGGAGGCGCTTTCGGTGGTGATCCTGAGCTTCGCCGCGGAGTTCACCTCCGGCTTCGCCGCAGCCGGTGCGCTTATGGAGGCCGGCATGCTCACCACCCGGCAGACGGTCCTGGCGCTGTTGATCGGCAACCTGGTGGCCTTCCCGATCCGCGCGCTGCGCCACCAGCTGCCGCACTACATGGGCATCTTCGCACCCGCCATGGGGGCCGAGCTCCTGCTGATGGGCCAGGGGTTTCGCGTCCTGAGTTTAGCGGCCGTCGGCGTGGTCTACTTTCTGGTCACATGAAGTTCCGGCTGGGGTTCAGAAGCGCCGCACAAGAATTACGCCGGCCACGATCAGCCCCGCACCGATCAGCCGCCAAAGGGTGAGCGGGTGGGTCTGGTAGCCGAGCAGGCCGAGCGGCATGCGGCCATGTCCAGTCGAGCCGACGGGCTGCGCGCCCGCCGGCTGCGGCGCTAAATTCCGAGGTAGGCTTTTCTGACGGCTTCGTTGGCCAAGAGGTTGGCGGTCAAATCGGACAGGGTGATCCGGCCGTTTTCCATGACGTAGCCC
>JBAPYE010000165.1:0-3340 GCA_049284575.1 Desulfobacterales bacterium | reverse complement strand
CCACGCCTGCCGACACGGCCACCACGGCGTCGGCCTGGCCGTACCAGAGGCGCAGCAGCCGCGGCAGTTTGCGCCGCAGCGGGTCGGTTGAATCCGCGAGGCTGCCGGCAAGGCTGTTGTCCTGTTTTAAAACGGTCCGGATCGGCAGGCCGGAGAGCCTGACCGCCCACACGGCCAGCAGGTTGGGAACGTGGGTGCTGGCCAAAATCAGATCCGGCCGCTCCCGCCGCAGGTAAAGTTCCAGAAAGGGGAGGGCCCTGATTTTTTTAAGCGGCTTGCGCAGCATGACCGGCACAAGAGTCAGCCAGGTGCGCGCCGGCAGTCTGAGAAGCGTGCGCAGCAAGGCGCTTCGCGATGCAACCCCCAACACCACCGGCCGCACGCCGACGGGAATTTCGGACACCAGATCGCCCTCCAGCCGACAGACCACCAGATCGACTGTATATTCCCGCTGCGTCAGGGCGCTGGCGAGTTCCAAAACAATCCGCTCGGCGCCGCCGCCGGCAAGAGATCCCAGGAGTAAGGCAATTCGCCTTTTGGCCATGTTTTTAAACCGCTGCCGGGTTGGGCCTCATCCCTGCAGGGCGGCCGCAATGCGCTTCGCCAGACTGTTGCCGTCCACCCCGTGGTGGGCCAGGACCTCCGGCGGGGTGCCGCAGGCGGGCATGCCCTCGATGCCGAATTTGACCAGACGTCTGCCGCGCAGCGCCTTCGAGTCCATCAGAGCGTTGAGCAGACAATCGCCGATCCCGCCGTAAGGGGAGTGGTTGTCCAAGGAGAAGAGCATCCGGCAGTCACCGATGGCCGCCCGCAGCCAGGCCGCGTCAACCTGGTTGAGCCAGGGCAGGTTGACCACCTTCAGCGAAATTCCTTTGCCCTCAAGGCTTTGCGCGGCGCTCAAGGCCTCGTTCAGCATCACCGGACCGTAGGCGAAGAGGACCACGTCGGACCCCTCGCGGATAACCGTCCCCTGTCCGGGGGTGAAACGGTAATTCCCAGGCAGCCGAATTGGCTGCGGCGACGGCGAGATGATCAGACGCAGCATGCAGGTCTGGGTTGCATGCTGGACGCACCAGCGCAGGGCCGCCGCTGTTTCGGCCGCATTGCAGGGCTCGATGATGGTGCAGCCCGGCAAGGCGCCGAAAAGGGAGATGTCCCTGAGGCTCTGGTGGGACTTTCCGGGACCGGCCGGGATCAGCCCGGCGTAATGGCAGACATAGATGATCTTGGTCTTTTCGGTGGCGTTGTTGTAGATCTGCTCGTTGGCCCGGGAGGCGAGAAAGACCCCGAAAGAGTTCACGATCGGCAAAAACCCCTGCAGCGCCAGCCCGCCGGCGGTGGAGACCATGTCCTGCTCGGCGATCCCGTTTTCGATGAAACGCTCAGGAAAGGCGGCTTCAAAGGGGCGCAGGCCGCAGTCGGCGGAAAGATCGGCGTCGAGGACGACCACATCCGGCCGCTCCCGGCCGATTTCAAGCAGGGCCTCGCCGAAGGCCGTGACGACTTTTTCGGCGGTGTCCTTCAGCGGTGTGCGGTTGGTTTGGCGCTGCTCGATCACCTGCAGTTTGAGGGGGGTAATCCCGTAGCCTTGCAGCCGGCTGTTGAGACTTTCGATGATTTCCGCATACCCGGCCGTGAAAGCCTCGTCATCCGGCGCACCGGAATGCCAGCGGTACAGTCCCTGGCCGGCTTTGAGCGATGCCGGGCCCTCCATGAAGGAGACGCCCTTGCCCTTGATGGTGTCGGCGATCAACACCTTGGGTTGGTCGCCAATCTCATCGAAGCCCCTGAGCGCCGCTCGCATGGCGCCGAAGTCGTGCCCGTCGCAGCGCGCCACGTGCCAGCCGAAGGCCCTGAATTTCGCTTCCAGAATGCCCAGGTCGATGATCTCGGTCACCGGCTTGTCGGTCTGGATCTTGTTACAGTCCACGATCACGGTGATATTGGTTATTTTCTGGTGGGTGACGGTTTGCAGGGACTCCCAGATCTGGCCCTCCTGCAGTTCGCCGTCGCCGGTCATGACGAACACCCGCCCCCCGGCTCCCTTGAGCTTCTTGGCGATGGCCATGCCCTTGGCCTTTGAAATCCCCATTCCCAGGGAGCCCGAGTTGGCCTCGATCGCCGGAATGCTGAGATCCGGGTGGCCGTGGGTGCCGCCCAGGCGCCGCAGGTTGATAAAACGGTGCTCGTCCAGAAGCCCCAGCGCGTAAAGCACCGCATAGTGGCTGGGGACGTCGTGCCCCTTGGAGGAGAAATAGATGTCGCGGTCCGGGTGGTCAAGACCCACCCGGGTGAGGTTCATTTCGCTGAAATACAGCAGGGTCACGATGTCCAGCGAGCTGAAGCTCGAGCCGAGGTGCCCGGAACCGGCCCGCTTGACCGTGGCCAGGGCGTTGGCGCGGCACATGTCGGCCAGCAAGTGAAGGGTGTCGTCGGCTTCCAGGGCGGCCGCTCGGATGCGGTCAAACTCCGCGACCGGGATAAGTTTGATTTCCAGCATTATGTTTATGGCTCCTAAAGGCTATAGGGTGGCTGCATCACGGCGGGCAGCTGGGCCTGGCCGGTTTGCACCAGGTGCTCTGCCAGATCCCAGTCGTAGGGTTTGTTCACGTCGAAGCCCTCGTAATCGCAGGTCAGAAACGGCATCAGGACGCTGCCGGCGATGGTGCCCCCTTCCAGGGCCACGCGCGTCCAGGCAATCTCCAGGCTGGCATTCTGGACGTGGACTTCGGGCAGCGACGGGTACTGGCTGCTGTGCCAGGGCTGCTTTGCCGGGCCCAAAGGCAGCAGCGGCATCATCCGGCTGCGGCGCACGACCCACATCTTGCCTGGGTGCTGGCTGCACTTTTCAACGGCCCGCAGGGAGTCCACCCCGGTTTCGGCATTAAATTCCCCCCAGGCGCGCCGGATCGTTTCGGCCTGCCGGAAGGGGCTCGTGGGGCGCAGGATGCTGAAACAGTCGTAGCGCCGACCGGCGGCGGCCAGTCGCTCGAGGGTGAAGACCACCCATTCGACGTCCGGCGAGAGGTCTCCGGCGATCTCGGGGGGCCGCAGAAAGGGCGCCTCGGCGCCGTAGTGGCGGGCGACCGCGGCGTAGTGGGCGGCATCGGTTGAGACGACCACATCGCTGAAAACCCCGCTCTGCCGGGCGGCCGCAATGCTGTAGGCCATCAGCGGGTGCCCGGCCAGCGGCCGGATGTTCTTGTCGGGGACGCGCTTGGAGCCGGCGCGGGCCGGAATGAGCGCGACAATCGATGGCGGGGGGGATGCGTTCATCGTATGGCCGATCAGACCCGCTCCGGGTCGATGCAGAGGTAGATGTCCTTCAGATTCGAGTAGA
>JBAPYE010000164.1:0-3213 GCA_049284575.1 Desulfobacterales bacterium | reverse complement strand
CAGGGCAAGGAGCCTTTTGCCTCGTTGCTCAGGGGCGATCTGAAGGGCGCACTCGCGGGCGGCGAGAAGGCCATCCTCGAGATTGTCATGGCCACGCACGCGGGCATGACTACCGAGGAGTTCGAACAAGCCGTAACGGAGTGGATCGCATCCGCCAAGCACCCCAAGACTGGAAAGCTTTACACGGAGATGGTGTATCAGCCGATGCTCGAACTGCTGGACTATCTTCGCGCAAACGGCTTCAAGACCTTCATCGTGTCGGGCGGCGGTATCGAGTTCATGCGGCCCTGGACCGAGAAAGTCTACGGCATTCCCCCCGAACAGGTCGTCGGCAGCAGCATCAAAACGAAGTACGAGCTGCGCAACGGCAAGCCTGTCCTTGCCCGCCTGCCGGAGCTGAACTTCATCGACGACAAGGCCGGCAAGCCGGTTGGCATCCATCAGTACATCGGCCGGCGGCCCATCGCGGCCTTCGGCAATTCGGACGGTGACCTGCAGATGCTTCAATGGACAACTGCCGGCAAAGGGGCCCGGTTTGCCCTGATCGTGCACCACACCGATGGCGACCGCGAGTGGGCCTATGATCGCAACTCTGCAGTCGGTCGCTTGGACAAGGCCCTCGATGAAGCCAGGGAAAAGGGCTGGACGGTCGTCGACATGAAAAACGACTGGAAAACCGTCTTTCCATAATGCCAAAACATAGGCTTGAAGCCGTCCGAATTCGGGGAGGTTAAACGATGAACGCAGGACTCGCGCCTTTTTCGACCCGAGACTTTTGGGTTGGTTTGGGGTTCGTCCTTCTCATGGCCTTAAGCTCGGCCTTTTGGGCTGAAGTCCAGCCGTCTGCAGCCCACGCAGCCGATGGGAAAGATGCGATGTCGGCCGATGAATTGAGCCGGCAGCTCAACAACCCGGTCTCCAGCGTCTGGAGCATGGTGTTCCAAAACAACTACACGCAGTTGAAAAGTGGTTCCCAGGACGTGCCGGGGTGGGACGAAGGCGACGACAAATGGTTTTACAACCTGAACTTTCAACCCGTACTGCCCCTGCCCATGACCCGGGATTGGAACCTGATCAACCGGCCGGTGTTTCCGTTTTTCGCCGACCGCCCAGTGCTGAAATCTGGTGGATTCGACGAGGCCGACGGCCTGGGCGACGTCACGCTGGTATCCTTGTTGTCGCCGGCCAAAACCGCCGGCAGCTTTCTGTGGGGGTTCGGGCCGTCCTTCATCTTCCCCACGGCTTCCAAAGACGAACTGGGGCAGGAGAAGTGGCAGGCCGGCCCGGCGGCGGTGGGCCTTTACCTGGGAAAGAAATGGATCTTTGGGACGTTTCCGCAGCATTGGTGGTCCTATGCGGGAAACGACGACCGCGAATCGACCAGTCAGACGAACATTCAATATTTCGTCTGGAGACTTTTTCCCGGTCAGTGGCAGGTCGGCACGGCGCCGAACATCCTGATCGACTGGGAGGCCGATGACGACAACAAGCTGACGCTTCCCGTGGGCCTCGGCGTGGGGAAGCTGGTCAAGATCGGCGGACTGCCCATCAAGTTCATTTTGGAAGGGCAATATGCGGTGATCCATCCGGATGATTTCGGCCAGCAGTGGAATTTACGACTCACGGTGACCCCAGTGTTGCCTTCGCTGATCAAAAACCCGATTTTCGATTGACCCGGACAGTGGCTTTGATTGGACCAAAGCCCAATTGCCGTAGTCGCCGGTGGATACGATCTTTGTAAAGCAATCATTGGCGGGTTTGGGATGCACCCAGGCTGAGCGACAATGAACCAGCGACGGAGTCTGAGCAGGCTTAAGAGGATAAACTGAAATGAAAACAAACCAACTGGTTGCGGAATTTTTCGGGACCTTCTGGCTGGTCCTGGGCGGCTGCGGCAGCGCGGTCCTGGCGGCCGCTTTCCCGGATGTCGGTATCGGGCTGCTGGGCGTATCCCTGGCCTTCGGGCTGACCGTTCTCACCATGGCCTTCGCTATCGGCCACATATCCGGCTGCCATCTCAACCCGGCGGTTTCCATCGGTCTGTGGGCCGGAGGCCGCTTTCCCGCCCGGGACCTGGTCCCCTACATCATCGTACAGGTGCTCGGTGGGCTTGCCGGCGCTGCCGTTCTGTATTTCATCGCCAGCGGCAAGGCGGGGTTCGACGTATCGGCGGGGTTTGCCTCCAACGGTTTCGGCGCCCACTCGCCGGGGGGGTATTCGCTCGGTGCGGCTTTTCTGTGCGAGGTCGTCATGACCTTCATGTTCCTGCTGGTCATCCACGGTGCCACCGACAAACGCGCACCCGCGGGGTTTGCCCCGATTGCCATCGGGCTTTGTTTGACGTTGATTCACCTGATCAGCATTCCGGTCACCAACACCTCCGTCAACCCGGCGCGCAGCACCGGGGTTGCCTTGTTCGTCGGTGGCTGGGCCCTCCAGCAACTGTGGCTTTTCTGGGTCGCCCCGATCATCGGCGCCCTGCTCGGCGGGGCCGTCTACCGCGGTTTGGGTGGGAACCAGGATTGAAGATTCCGCAAAAAGGCCAATTTCTGCGTTGCGCCGCATCTCGAAGTCGCTGCGGCGTACACCAGTACGCCTCACTCCTCGAGATTTGCGCGCCTTGAAATTGAACTTTTTTCGAAACCGTCTGGATTTTGACTTTTTTCCAGTTCACCAGGATTCAACGATTCCGATCAGCAAAACGCCACCCGATCGCATTGAATTTACTGCCCTAAAACCAAAATCGAGGAGAACCGTCATGAAAACGAGACCCGTTTACTTTGTTCTGTTTGTATGCGTCGCAGCCCTCTGTATGGCCGGGATTGTACACGCGGCCGACAAGAAGCCCAACATCCTAGTGGTCTGGGGCGACGACATCGGTCAGTCCAACATCAGCGCCTACAGCAAGGGCCTGATGGGCTACCAAACCCCCAACATCGACCGCATCGCCCGGGAGGGGATCCTGTTCACAGACTATTACGGAGAGCAGTCCTGCACGGCGGGGCGCTCCTCGTTCATCATGGGCCAGAGCGTGTTCCGCACCGGTCTTTCCAAGGTCGGCCTTCCCGGAGCCGAAGAAGGCATAATGGTCGAGGACCCCACCATCGCCGGGCTGCTCAAGGACCAGGGTTACGCCACCGGCCAGTTCGGCAAGAACCACCTCGGCGACCGTGACGAACACCTGCCCACCAATCACGGGTTCGACGAGTTCTA
>JBAPYE010000163.1:0-2294 GCA_049284575.1 Desulfobacterales bacterium | reverse complement strand
TGATGTTGCAGTACCCGCCGATCCTGCCGGAAATCCGGCAGCGGCGGCTTCTGGATTTATTCAGCAACGAAACCCTGCGACGCCTGGGGGATATGGCCCTGCGCTGGGAGAACGATCCGGACGGGTTCAACCGGGCCATCGACAGCACGGCCGACGCGGAGATCCAGAAGCTGGTGGCCTCCCTGGTCCTGGAAGACACCCCCTGGGATCACCACGGCTGCCTGAAACTGCTGAGCCAGTTTGAAAACAGGTGCAAAAACAGAGACCACACCATTTTGGACCAAATACGAGCTGCTGAAAAAAGGGGCGATCATGACCAATGGCTGAAACTCTTGCAGCAAAAACAGGCTCAGATCGAAAAATCGTAACATCTGTAGGGACCAGGAGGCCACGCTGTATGGAAAACGACTCTGCCAAAAAGCGGGAACGCGCAGAAAAGATAGATAAAAAGGTTTTACGAAAGCTGATTTCGAAAGGAAAGGAAGAGGGGTTTCTGACCTACCAGGAGCTCAATCAGGTTCTGCCCGAGGGCATGCTGTCCAGTGACCAGATCGATGAAACCATCATGATGTTCGATGATCTGGACATTGAGATCGTCGATGAAAACAAGCATAAAATTGGGGATACCGGCGCAAAGAGCAAGGAGCGCAAAAGCGAATTGCAGCAGCAGGAACGGGAAGTCAAGGCCATGGCGGAGTTTGGGACCGTCACCGACCCCGTGAAAATGTACCTGCGTGAAATGGGGCTGGTCACCCTGTTGAGCCGTGAAGGTGAAATCGAAATCGCCAAAAAGATCGAAGCCGGCGAGCAGGAAGTCCTCAAAGGGCTCCTGGAGACCTCCATCGGGGTTGAAAGCATCCTGGGGCTGGGGGAGCTCATCGAGGGCGGAAGCCTGCGGCCGAAGCACGTGCTGCGCGACCTGGACGAAGGCGATGCCTATGTCGAGGAATCCGAGCAGACCGACAACTTCATCGCCACCATCAACGCGATCCAGCAGATTGACCTGGAAAACAAGGCGTTTCGCGAGAGGCTTTTCACCGAAACCCTTCCCGCCGACGAGCAGCGGCGGTTGCGGCGCTGCATCGTCCGCCGCAACAACAAGATATTCCAGCTGCTGAAAGACTGGCGCTTGGAGAGCGGTGTGGTGGACAAAATCGAGGAGCTGATCCGCAGCCAGATCGACTGGTTCGACAACCAGAGCCAGCTGCTGCAAAAGGCTGCGGAGAGTGCGGGCGTGCCCGTCAAGGACCTGCGTAGCAACGTGGCCAGTCTGGAGGAATTTGCGGTCTGGGCGCAGGCCAGCACCCCCCACGGTCTGGAACAGCTCGCCGTGCACTACGTCGAAATCCAGTCTCTGCTGGCGGCCACGGCCACCCGTGAAATGGCCATCAAAGCCAACAGCCGGGCCCTCAAACGGGCCATCGCGTGCGCCGAAGAGGGGCGCCAGCGCGCCAAGCTCGCCAAGAGCGAGCTGATCCGGGCCAACCTGCGGCTGGTGGTCAGCATCGCCAAGAAGTACACCAACCGCGGGCTGCAGTTTCTCGACCTGATCCAGGAGGGCAATATCGGGTTGATGAAGGCCGTGGACAAGTTCGAGTACCGCCGGGGCTACAAGTTCAGCACCTATGCCACGTGGTGGATTCGACAGGCCATCACACGGGCCATCGCCGACCAGGCGCGTACGATCCGTATCCCGGTGCACATGATCGAAACCATCAACAAGCTGATTCGCACCTCCCGCTATCTGGTGCAGGAGTTCGGCCGCGAGCCGCGCCCGGAAGAGATTGCCGAGAAGATGGAAATCCCCATCGACAAGGTTCGCAAGGTGCTCAAAATCGCCCGCGAACCCATCAGTCTGGAAACCCCCATCGGGGAGGAGGAGGACAGCCATCTGGGTGATTTTATCGAGGACAAGAAGTTCATGCTGCCATCGGAGGCGGCCGTGAGTATGAACCTGGCCGAACAGACCCGCAAGGTCCTGGCCACCTTGGCTCCGCGCGAAGAGAAGGTGCTGCGCATGCGCTTCGGCATCGGTGAAAAGGCCGACCACACCCTGGAGGAGGTCGGGCAGGATTTCACCGTCACGCGCGAGCGCATCCGGCAAATCGAGGCCAAGGCGCTGCGCAAGCTGCGGCACCCGACCCGCAGCCGAAAACTGAAGAGCTTCATCGATGGCTGAGACGGCGCCGCGGCAGCGGCTTGACAAAGCGCCTGCCTGAAGATAGATAGTCTCCGACGGTTTGGGATGAACGAACGGGCCCATAGCTCAGCTGGCAGAGCCACCGGCTCATAAC
>JBAPYE010000162.1:0-1904 GCA_049284575.1 Desulfobacterales bacterium | reverse complement strand
TGTTTCAGGGCGCGCGGGGTTATCGCGCTTGCCGGAAATGGCGCCCCTGTCCTGATTTTTCGATTACGGCGGTGAGCACGTCCTGATAGATCCGCACCGTGGCGGCGGCTTCAAAACGTGTTTCGATCAGCGTGCGGCCGGCCTCTCCGAGTGTTGGCCTGCGCAGCGGATGGTCGATCAGATCGGCGATTCCATCTGCAAGCGCCTCTGCGGACGCAACGTCCACGCAAACCAACGCATCTTTGGCATATTCCTCCGCTGCAACCCCCTGCCGGAAGGAGACCGCCGGCTTGCCGATCGCCATCGCTTCCAAAATGGCGTGGGGAAAGGCGTCGTCCCGGGACGGTTGCACATAGATGTCGCAGAGGTCGAGATACGGGTAGACTTCCTGCTGGTAGCCGGTAATGATGACATGCAGGTCCAAACCCAGCTCCCCGCGCAGGCGCAGCAAACTCCTGCCGTATAGGCCTTCCAGTTGGCGCTCGGTGCCGCCGATCCACATGAATTTGAGCGGCTGCTGATTTTGGCGTGCCTGCAAAAGCGCCGCGGCTTTCAGCCAGATGTCCGGGGCTTTGTGGTAGTTCAGCGGCCCGCAGGTCGCGATGACCAGGTCCTCCTCCGAAATCCCCAGGTCTGACCGGCGAATCCGTTTCGCCTTGCCCAGTTGATTGTTTCGCACGGCCAGGTCGACTCCCACACAGACCGTGGATATCTGCCCGAGGGGGATCCCGAGGCAATCATGCGCATATTCCCGGACATTCTTTCCCTCGCAGATGAAATGGGTTGCCCGGCCGACGAACTTTTCGATTTGAACCTTCCCGAGGCTGTTCAGGGCCGCACCATACATGAATATGGTCTGGATGGCGGGCACATCCCGGTTTGGGGCGCCATCAAAGAGCGGGATGGCCGCATGATAATTGTGGACGATGAGATGGGGCCGGATCTGTCCCATAATGGATTGCATCCACCGACGTCCGTAACGTTTTTCCCTCTTGGCGATCATCCGCTTCAACGCCCCGGCGAAAGATCTTTCCAGTGAGGTGAGCAATGAATGCCGTTTTTCCTCGCCGTAAACGTACGTTGGGGCATATCGCCGGCACTCGGGCAGCAGATCCCCGCCTTCCCGGGCGATTAATGTTGGCGCGAACCTTTTCTTGTTTAGGTACTTCAGGGTATAGGAGAGAACCCGCATGCTCCCCCCCTGGGAGGTGTTTTTGCTTAGAAACAGGATGCGCAGCCGGGCATGGTTCTCGCGGGAAACCGGAGTCGGGCTGGCAGTAGCCGGAACGACTTTCATGATCTCCTCTCGTGGCTTTCGTACGCAAAATGATTGATCTGCTGCAAAAAACTCATCTGTTGCGCGGATCCTTTTCCTTCTTCAGTTGCTTGCCCGCGGGCGACCGGCACGGTCCAACCAGTATTCAAGAAAAAGAAGGTGCCACAGCTGTTTGGAGAAGTTTTTTTCAAGTCCGTGATTTGAAACCATTTTGGATTTTGGAAATAACAGCGAAATCGAAATAGTCGTGGATATGGGCTTTCCCGTACACAAGCCGATTCTTCAAAACTTCGTGTGCAGTGCCCCGCCAAGGGCAAACCAGCCTGTGATTGGGGGACTGAAGCCCATCTTTCTCCAATTGATAAAGGTCTCCAGGAAATACCGGGACAGAATGGGGCCGAGCAGTATTTTGCTTTGCCATTGGCCGTTTTCATCCCGAACGAAGCTCACTTCCGTGGGCACTGACGCCATAAACTCAACCACCTGGACATCCACCAACGGCGTGCGGCCCTCGAGGCCGTGCATCATACTGGAAATGTCGACCTTGGTTAAGATGTGGTAGGGCAGAATAGAATGAAGTTTGATGGCGGCGTGAAAAGTTCAATTTCCGCGTTGCGCTGCATCTCGA
>JBAPYE010000161.1:0-2284 GCA_049284575.1 Desulfobacterales bacterium | reverse complement strand
CGCAACAGCCTTCCCCCCTTGGTGAAGGCCGGTGCCGGCCGGCGGCGTCAGAACTCGCGCCGGCGCATGACCCGCAGGTAGGGCAGGAATTCCTTGTTTTTGACCATTTCCGCCACGGCCCGGCCTTTTTCGGTGAGTGCTCCGGTGGGGCAGACCTGGACGCATTTGCCGCACCCGGTGCAGCTTTCCGACTTTCCCCAGGGCTGGTTCAGATCGGTGATCACGCGGGCCTCGATGCCGCGGCCCATCACGTCCCAGGTGTGGGCGCCCTCGATCTCCTCGCAGGCGCGCACGCACCTGAGGCAGAGGATGCAGCGGTTGTGGTCCGCCGAAAAGCGGGGGTGGGAGGCGTCGATGGGTGCCTGCGGGTAGAGATAGTCGTAGCGCACGTGGGTCATCCCGAGGGTGTCGGCCAGATCCTGCAGCTCGCAGTGGCCGTTTGAGACGCAGACCGCGCAGACGTGGTTGCGCTCGCTGAAAAAAAGTTCCAGCAGCTTGCGGCGGTAGGTCTGCAGGCGCTCGGAGCGGGTCGTCACCGCCATCCCCTCCCGCACGGCGGTGACGCAGGCCGCCAGCAGCCGGTTGGCGCCGGTGACCTCCACCAGGCACAGGCGGCAGGCGCCCAGGCTGGAGAGGCCTTCCAGGTGGCACAGGGTCGGGATGTGGATCTCGTTTTCGCGTGCGACCGTGAGGATCGTGTCGCCGCTGCGTGCGCCGACTTCCTGGCCGTCGATCTTGAGGGTCAGGATGGGCGTCGCGCGGCCGCCTCCGGGGTGTGCGGGGTGTTGCGGGCCGTAGGTCGGATGGGCCATCACGGGGCTCCTTTCACTGACCGAGCGTGCAGGCGCCGGCCGGGCAGCGGCGCTCCTGGATGTGGGCCTCGTATTCGTCCCGAAAATAGCGCAGGGTGCTCACCACCGGGTTGGGGGCGGTCTGTCCAAGCCCGCAGAGGCTGGTGGCTTTCACCAGGTCGCAGAGGTCCTCGATCCGGGCGAGGTCCTCCGCCGTGCCGCGGCCCGCGGTGATCCGCGCGAGCAGCCGGTGAAGCTGGGTGGTCCCCACGCGGCAGGGGACGCAGGCGCCGCAGGACTCGGCGCAGCAGAAGCCCATGAAGAATTTGGCGACATCCACCATGCAGGCGGTCTCGTCCATGATGATCATGCCGCCTGATCCCATGATGGAGCCGACCTCGGCCAGGGAGTCGTAGTCGATGGGCAGGTCCAGGTGCTCTTCGGGGATGCACCCCCCGGAGGGCCCGCCGGTCTGGGCCGCCTTGAAGGTCCGGTCGTCCCGGATGCCGCCGCCGATGGCGTAGACGATGTCCCGCAGGGTGGTCCCCATCGGGACTTCGATCAGGCCGGTGTTCCTGACCCGCCCGGCCAGGGCGAAGACCTTGGTGCCCTTGCTCTTTTCGGTCCCGATGCCGGCGAACCAAGCGCTGCCGTTGCGCAAGATGGGGGGGATGTTGGCGAAGGTCTCGACGTTGTTGATGAGCGTCGGGGCGCCCCATAGGCCGGACTCGGCAGGGTAGGGCGGGCGCGGGCGCGGACGGCCCAGGCGCCCCTCGATGGAGGCGATCAGCGCGGTCTCCTCGCCGCAGACAAAGGCCCCGGCCCCCAGGCGGACCTTGATCTCGAAACCGAAGGGGGTGTGAAAGAGGCTGCCGCCCAGAAGGCCGCTTCTCTCGGCTGCGGCTATCGCGGCTTTGACCCGCTTGACGGCCAGCGGGTATTCGGCCCGCAGATAGATGAAGCCCCGGCTGGCGCCCACCGCCCAGCCGGCGATGACCATGCCCTCGATCACGCGGTGGGGGTCGCTCTCCAGGACGCTGCGGTCCATGAAGGCGCCGGGGTCGCCTTCGTCGGCGTTGCAGATCACGTATTTGGGGGTGTTTTCGGCCTTGGCGACGGTGGACCACTTGAGCCCGGTGGGAAACCCCGCGCCGCCGCGGCCGCGCAGGCCGCTGCGGGACACCTCGCGGGTGACCTCCTCGGGGGTCATGCGGGTCAGGGCGGTGTGCATCGCCTGGTAACCATCGGCGGCGATGTAGTCCTCGATGGCGGTGGGATCGATCCGGCCGCAGTTTTCCAGCACGATTTTGTGCTGGCGCTGGAAGAAAGGCGTCTCCCGGGGGCAGTGCAGGCGCGCCAGGGGGCTTCCGGGAAGCGCGTCCAGGATTTCCCCGACGTCGCCCGGGGCGACCCCGCGGTAGAGGGTCCCCGCCGGTTCGACGGCCACCAGGGGGCCGCCGGCGCACAGGCCCAGGCACCCGACGCCCTTTGCC
>JBAPYE010000160.1:0-2152 GCA_049284575.1 Desulfobacterales bacterium | reverse complement strand
AACCTTAGGGGAAAAGCGCGGCTGTGTCAAATCCTATTTGAGGGGTATCCCGTCAATTACATTAATTTTTTCCGGTGGCCGCACCGCAAGCTGAACAAAGTGGCGGCTGGCCGTTTGACGGCTGCTCGACCCTTTCCGGGCAGGCGCTCTGAGACATGCCTGGCGGTGGGGTCGATGGGGCTCATGGGGGCAATTCCAGGGGGGAATCGGGCACCTCTTGGGCATCCAGCAGCGTGATCAGCCGGCGCATGGTGTCGCTGAGGTCTTCCACCGCTGAGTCCTGCAGCTCCCCCAATCCGGATATGAGTTTTTTTTCGATGGGGTCCGGCAGGCTGTGGCTGCGCACCTGTCCCTGAGGGGTCAGGGTGATCATCGTCACCCGCCGATCCCGGGCCTTGGGCAGACGTTCCACGAGCCCCTTTTTCTCCAGGCGGTCAATGATGCCGGTGATGTTGGAAGGGGTCACAAACAGGCGACGGCTCAACTCCGTGGAGGACAAGGGCCCTTGGGTGAACAAGGCCCTCAGGACCCCGCTCTGGGGGCTGGTCAGGCCGTAGCGGCGGCTCATCTTGGCCGAATCCATGTAAACCGCCCGGGAAAGCTGGCGGATGGCGCTTACGATCTCCTTGATGGTCTCGGCTTTTTGCATCGCCAATGAAAATCCCCGGGGGTCTTGGTTTGGGCGCGGCGCTTGCTGCTGACACTCTGCTATCGCAGCTGTGTACCGCCAAAGAACGGTGCGGTCAAGAGAAAGTGGTGATGACTTTTCGTTTCTGCCAGGTTTCGCCTGCCGGCCGTCATGCCCGCCGGTGCCCGCTCACGGGCCGGAGCGCCTGGGGCGTGAACGGCGAAAAAATGCTTTTCAAATGCCCTCGCCCCCCATATACTGGCAAAAAAGCGGACGATGGCTGAAAGCCGTGGGCGCCCCCCCACGGCCCGAGCGCAAATCAAACCGCCCCTTTCTGCTGATCCGACGATTTCACCTCCGATACCGAACCGATATCCAACCAGAACGCCGGCCGCGGCGCAACCTGGCCCACCGCTGCCGCCGCCGGAGGATCGGGGCGTCAGGTGGATTCATCTTTGTCAAAAACCGCAAAATGCAGCCATTGGGCAAGCCGGGCGCCTCGGCGGAGGCGTTTCCCCGGCGCTATGAGTGCCGGCTGTGGCTGCAGCCAAAGGGGGTGCCATGGGCAGCGTATCAGAAACCGCCAAGCAGCAAGAGCTCCTGGACCGGGTGGCGCAGAAAGTCCCGGTGCTCAAGGCCAAATTCCAATTCGGCCTGGCCCGTAAACTGCTTGGGGAGGCCGCCGCGGCCTTTCCGGGCAATCTCTGGCTCCGGCAGCAGCTCGCCCTGTGCACCTACAAGGACGAGGACCTTTTCCCGGCCAAGCGCTTTGCCGACGCCCTGGCCGTGTTAGAGCAAATCGGGCTGCGTGATCCGACCACCACGGACGCCGAGACCTTGGCCCTGGGTGGCGCGATCTACAAGCGCTGGTGGGAGTACGGCGGCCAACTGGAGTACCTCCATCTGGCGCTGAATTTCTACCGCGCGGCCTGGGAGCGCAACCCCGACCAGGACAGTGGCTACGGGGGCATCAACGCCGCCTTTATCCTGCAGCTGCTGGCCTCGCGTGCCCAACTGGCGGCCAACCGCTGCCAAACCGCATCCCCGGAAGCCGACAAGTTGACCGCCGCGGCTGACGACCTGCGGCGCGCCATCATCGCCCACTTGACCGCGCGGATGGAAAAAGACCCTGCCATCACCCAGGCCAATTGGCTGGTGGTGACCCTGGCCGAGGCTTTTTTCGGTTTGGGCGCCTACGAACAGGCGGGCCAATGGCTGGCAAAGTCCAAAGCGCTGGCGACAGCCGAATGGGAGCGCCAGACCACGGTCCGCCAGCTGGTGGCCATCGCCCGGCTGCAGGGGCTGGAGCCGCCGCCTGAGAAAAGCGACCCGGCGCAGTGGTCGGCCCCCTGGCAGGCGCTCCACCAGCTTTTAGGTCCCGATGCCGCCGCCGCCTTTTCCTGCTACCGCGGCAAGGTGGGGCTGGCCCTATCGGGGGGCGGGTTTCGCGCCTCGCTTTTCCACCTGGGAGTGCTGGCGCGCTTAGCCGAGATGGACGTGCTGCGCAGCGTGGAGGTGCTCTCG
>JBAPYE010000159.1:0-2128 GCA_049284575.1 Desulfobacterales bacterium | reverse complement strand
AAAGCCCACGGCCAGCCCGGCTCTGCAACCGTTCGGGTTCAGATGGTCGGCGACAAGCCCAGCGGCCGCCTGCTGGGAACGCAAGTGGTGGGCCCCCTGGGCAGCGCGGCGCACCGCATCAACGCCGCGGCGGTGGCGCTGCAAGCCCGGTTGAGCGTCGCCCGCTTCAGCCAGACGGATCTGGCCTACGCACCGCCCTTTGGACCGGTATGGGACCCATTACTGACCGCAGCCAATCAATTACTGAAAAAACTATCACCTCTTTGACCCCCCAATGGATCATGCCGACACGCATTGAACTTGATCCAACAACCTGTTCTGACGAGACATAAGCGACGGTTGCGTCCCGTCGGCGTTTTGCTTGACAGCCGGGGGTTTTGGTCTACTGGAAACGACTATCCGGGTTTCCGTTTTACCGCCACTACCCCAAAAAGCCATTGAGAATTGAGTTAACCTGTCCGTCGCTGCTCAAGGACCCGTTCCGCTCAGGGCCTTTATGTCCGGGCTGACCTTGCGAAGAGAACGGGATTTTTTTGCCCGTCGACACCCGCAAATGGTCGGGAATTCAAGGGCCTTGGGGGACAGTGGGGCGGAAACCGCAGGACGCGACCGTTTTGGGAATTTATTCCTGGAAAGGATGTGCCGGGAGCCTCCTGAGAAACGG
Organism: Desulfobacterales bacterium; assembly: GCA_049284575.1. Lineage (GTDB taxonomy): Bacteria > Desulfobacterota > Desulfobacteria > Desulfobacterales > JAABRJ01 > JAABRJ01. Next base: position 1,464 of record JBAPYE010000159.1, on the reverse strand, counting down.
TTTCCCTTTGAATCCGCATCCCGGGAAATCGCCCGATAAACGGCGCGGGGGCTAAAACGTCACACGCATGAGGAGGATGGCATGGCGCAAGGCCGGGTTAAGTGGTTCAACGACAAAAAAGGCTACGGCTTCATCGAAACCGACAGTCAGGGCGATGTGTTCGTTCACTACTCCAGCATCGAGGGAAACGGATTTCGCACCTTGAGGGAGGCCGAGGAGGTCACCTTTGAAATTGAAGATTCCCCGAAAGGCCCCCAGGCGGTAAACGTCCGGCGCGCATAGGCCCCGCTGCTGCCCGGGCTGCCCAGAGACTGCAGGCGAGGTTTCGCCGACCTCGCCTTTTTTCCGGGTGCCGGATGCACCGATTCGAGGGTCAAGCCGCAAAAATCACGTCGGGACGACGCCGGTTTGGGGGCGTTTGCACAGCGGGGTGGGGTCGCAGCAATCAATAATTCCACAAGATAGCGGCCCATCGGCAGGACCACCCCCTTCGGGTGCAAATTCCGGTTCGCAAGCCCCCCCTCAATCCCCGCGGATAGCCAATCCCACCAGAAGATGGCCCTTGAAACGACCTTTTTCGTCCTTGGAGATGTGTCGGATTTCGGTGCGCATCCGGCGGGCATTGCCCCAAGGGCCGGCAGGGCAGTACCGCATTTCAAAGACGTCACCGACTGCCAGGTGGTTGAGCACCGCGGATTCTTCTTTGACCAGCAGGCACATGCCCTTGGTGGACATGTCCCAAATTTTGAACTGGTAAACGGCTTCCAAGCCGTTTAAGCGGAATTCGACGCTGTGGTACTCTTCCGTCAGTTGGCGCGGCTCGGCGCGTCTTTCGACAGGGTTGCCGGCATTGGGTTGCTCACTCATGATGGTATCGGCCCCTTTCCAGCTCTGCACCCGCTGGGCTAAAGGACACCCCCAACGGTTTTACGATCAGCGCTCCCTCGCCTCAAACCTTACCGCCACAACAGTCAGCTTTTTTTGGATATACTGAAACTAACCTCTTGTCAATGTTGAAAATTCAGCTGAAATCGAGCGCCGCCGGGTCCGGTGGCGGCGGCAATCCTGAGGGCGCCCGGTGGCGCGCTGCAGGGCATCGCGGCAGTTAGGGCCTCGGCAAGAAATAATTCCACATCTGGCTTGTCTTTTGGTCCCTCACCGGCGTTACATTCGCCGGCACATATCCCGATATGCACCGGCGAATGTGCCTGGGTGATGAACCAAAATCCGGCGCCATATTGTGCAATTATTTATTGCCGTGACCCTGCGATCACTGTTGCGAGCCGCGCGGGGGTCTTGGTTCGGTGGGGCGGCCAGGCGGCCGGCAGCTGCGGCAGGTGAGTGTAGGGTACGGCCGGAACGCCGGGTTTCAGAGGCGATGCACGACCGCTGGGCCGCGACGGTCACAGCGTCGACAACGCGCACCCGTATCCCCAAGCCGCACATCGGCCCCCCGGCGATCCT